>JBDNIB010000438.1:0-3214 GCA_041688535.1 Prosthecobacter sp. | reverse complement strand
GCACGCGGAACCCAAACCAAAACCCACGTTGCTCGACTGGCTGCGCCAGCGACAAACACACGCACTCTCATGATTATGGCTATTCACCGGATAGACTCTGAGGTTCAAAAGGTGTGCGAGAATGTCGAAGACCACCCGCCACTTTATCGACTCAATGGTTGCGCATCAAATCTAGCGAGCAGGCTTCGCCCTACTCGCCTCCATCACTTCACATCCCGCCACAGCCAGCGCAGGGCGTCGGGCAGATGGGGAGCCATGCCTTTGCTGCCGTGGAAGCACTGGGTCCAGTCGATGCGGAAGTCGTAGTTCATGTATTTGAGGGACGCGGCCATCATCTTGTTCGCGAGCGGCCAGTTACCGAACTTGTTGTCGAGATCGTTTTCGCCATCGAGCAGATAGACGCGGATGGGTTTGCGCTCAGTGACACGGACGAGATACGGATAGTGATTGCCCCCGCGAATATCGACAAAGGTGCCGACCCAGCAGAGGACCTTGTGGAATTTATCAGGACGTTCCCACGCGGCAGTGAAGGAGCAGATACCACCGGAGGAACCACCAGCGATGGCCCGTGCTTCGGGCTGCGGACGGAACTTGGTCTGATAGCGTTTCTCGACTTCGGGCAGCATTTCTTCGAGCAAAAAGCGCACATAGGCATCACCGAGCGAGTCGTACTCGAAGCTGCGGTTGGCGGCCTTGCCACCGGACTTCTGCTTTGCCATGCGACCGGGATCAATGAAGATACCAACGGTGCGCGGCATCTCCTGCTTGTGGATGAGATTGTCGAAGACGACGGAGGCACGCATGGAGCCGTTGGGATCGACGTGCCGCGAGCCATCCTGCCAGACCATGAGGCAGGTTTCCTCGCCAGGTTTGAAGTTCGCCGGCAGATAGACAGTGACATCGCGCACGGTGTCGGGGAAAATCTGACTGGTCTTCCATTCGAATGTTTCGAGCTTCCCTTTCGCCACGTCTTTTTGCGGCTGGCTGTCGGCGGTGTACTCGTAATGCTCCACATGTGCGGTCCCCGCGAGACGCGGCATGCCGTCGGCCTCGATGCGGTAAGCGATTTCGGTGAAGTTCGGCATCTCGCGCGCCAGCACCTGGAGGCCATCGGCACCGAGCAGGGTCATCTCCCCAATGAGCGAGCCATCCTGGGCGACCACGCGTGCCGGGCTGGCATCAATCGTGGCCCAAACGACCGTGGTACCGTCGATATTCGGGCCCGCCTTGCCTTGCGCGAGGTTTTTGAGGCCAAACAGACGCACCACCTGATCATGCAGCCCGTCCTGCTGCTCTGGCTGCACACCATGATTGAGCGCGGTGAGGAGCTGCTGCGGGGAAACCGGTGGCTGCGTCCCTGGTTTGGTTTGTGCGGGCAGGGAATCCGCAACGAGGCAGACCAGGGAGAAAACGAGAATTGAAATGCGCATGTATGCGCATGGGAACGACGCTGATCCGGCTGACTATCGTCAACTTTTCATGCCACGCCTCAGAGCGAGGCTGTCACAGGCAGATTGCAGCCATCTGGTAGTCCGGCGGTGCGCAGACGTGCCTCAATGCCCGCCATCATCGCGCGAACGTGCTTCCACTTGGTGCGGTCACGCATGAGCTGCATGCTGCGCGCATAAGATCCCCATTTAATGACCTCAATGTCCACATGGCGCACGCCCCACTGATTCATCATCGACTGACTGGGCTTGTAGAGATCAATCGTGCCGGTGCCGACGAGCGCGCTGCCATAATCATCCACTTCATACACAACGTCGGGCTGCCCGGCGATGCGGAACTTCGTGCCCACCGGAAAGCGGGACCAGTCGGCGGCGGCGCTGCGGACGTTGCCGAATTTCAAATTGGTGCCGACGGCGTTTTTTACGCCATAAACGATGTGGTCGCTTTCATCGTGCGTGTAGGCCGTGGTGCGCACGCGCATCTGTGATTGGCGGTGTGCATTGGAGGCGACCATCAGCGGCGGCTTCGGCGCGTCGAACACAAAGGTGTAGCCCTTGACCTCGCTCGGACGAAACGGGATGTTCAAGGCCAGCGCCTTGCGCACCTCGTACTTTTTCCCAGATTCAAGAGGAGCTGCCTGCGCGCGATGTTTTTCCAGCAAATGGGTGAGCAGCGGTTGCTTGGGCAAGGCACAGGAGGAAAGCGTGGCCGCAAGGGCGACACATAGGCCAGTGGTCATCAAATGTGAGTGGTACATGGCTGGATTTATTTTTGATTACAGAAATGTTACTGTAATTTTCACATTTATTCAATATCCATTCCATAATTTCCACATAATTAATGTTTAATACAGAATAATAAACTGTGTTTTTTATAGCCAGTTATCCTTGATGACCGGCTTTAACTGCCATTCCCTCGCCGCCGCCCGCGATCAGCTCTCCTGCGCTCCCCACTGCTCCCGCCAGTGATCGAGGCGCTCTTTAATGCGCGCTTCGAGACCGTTGGTGGTGGGATCATAGTATTGACGCCCGCCCTCCAGGCAACGCTGCGGCACGAAACTGCCCTCAAAGTCATGCGGATAAAGATAGCCCTCGCCGTGGCCAAACTGCTTCGCGCCCTGGTAATGCGCATCGCGCAGATGTTTCGGCACTGGCAGCGTGCGGCCTTGGCGAATGTCATCCAAGGCGGCGTCAATGGCCGTGTAGGCGCGATTACTCTTCGGGGCGGTGGCGATGTAAATCACCGCGTGTGACAGAATGATCCGCGCCTCGGGCATACCGATGGATTCGACCGCCTGCTGCGCGGCCACGGCCATGCGCAGCGCGTTGCTGTCCGCCATGCCCACATCTTCGCTGGCAGCGATCACGATGCGGCGCGCGATGAAACGCAGGTCCTCCCCGGCGTGTAGCATCTTCGCCAACCAGTAAATCGCGGCGTCAGGATCGGAGGCGCGCATGCTTTTGATGAAGGCGCTCGCGGTGTCGTAGTGCGCGTCACCATCACCGTCATAGACCACGGTTTTTTGCTGCACGGACTCCTCGGCGGCAGTGAGCGTGATGACGATTTCACCCGCTGCGTCCGGAGGCGTCGAGAGCACGGCCAGCTCCAGCGCGTTCAGGCAACGCCGCGCATCGCCATCGGCAATGGTGGCGAGATGCAGGCGCGCATCCGCCTCAATGCGTGCGTTCATGCCGCCCAGTCCGCGCTCGGTATCGCTCAAGGCACGCTCCATCACACCTTCGAGTTCCGCGATGCCCAGCGGTTC
>JBDNIB010000437.1:0-4466 GCA_041688535.1 Prosthecobacter sp. | reverse complement strand
GTGAACCGCTTCTGGCAGGCGCTGTTTGGCATCGGACTGGTCAAAACGGCGGAGGACTTCGGCGTGCAGGGCGAGACGCCACCGCAACGCGAGCTGCTGGACTGGCTGGCGGCGGAGTTTATCGAAAGCGGCTGGGATGTGAAGGCGCTGCTGCGTTTGATTGTGACCAGCGAGACGTATCGGCAGTCAGCGAAGATTCGTGACGCCGAGCTTGATCCTGACAATCGACTGCTGGCACGCGGGCCACGTTTCCGCATGCCGTCGTGGATGCTGCGTGATCAGGCATTGTTTGTGTCCGGCTTGATGAAGGAGCAGATCGGCGGGTCATCCGTGAAGCCCTACCAGCCGGATGGCATCTGGGAGGAGGCGACGTTTGGAAAGAAGAGCTATGTGCAGGACCACGGTGACGCGCTTTATCGCCGCACGCTCTACACTTTCTGGCGGCGTATTGTTGGCCCCACCATGCTGTTTGATAATGCGGCGCGGCAGACTTGCGTGATCAAGGCCACGCGCACGAACACGCCGCTGCACGCGCTGGTGATGCTGAATGATACGACCTATGTGGAGGCGGCTCGCTCTCTCGCCCAGCGGGTGCTGCTGGCGCGAAGAGGCGATGAGGACGCGGTGCTGACCCATGCCTTCCAGCTTGTGACCTGTCGGATGCCGGCAGCAGCCGAGTTCGTGCTGCTGCGGGTGCAGCTTGGAAAATTGAAGGCGCAGATGGCGGCGAATCGTGATGCGGCAGTGAAGCTGCTCGCGGTTGGCGAGTCAAAGCGCGACGAATCGCTTGATTCCGTCGAACATGCAGTCTGGACCGGCTTGTGCCTCATGCTGCTGAATTTGGACGAGGTCGTGACAAAGGAGTGAGTGGAGCTGCCACGGAGCTTGACATCAAGACAGCGAGTTGAAGTCTAGGCGGCCTTTCAACGAATGTCCGACTCCACGCCTACCCGCTCTGTCCGTTTCCGCCTGCTGGCGGCGCTGGCGCTTGCCGGAGTGCTGGCGGCGAGTTTTTGCGAGGACTGGCAGTTGGTGACGACAGGGGGATCGATTGATTACCGCAACCGCATCACCGGCGCACGGGTGATGGCGCAGGGCATGGACCCGTTTCACTACAAATGGCGGAGCGGTGGGCCGGAGGAGCTGTGTGACCCGTTTAACAATCTGGCGATGAAGGTGAGCCTGACGACGGTGACGCCGACCGCGCTGCTGCTCATGCTGCCGATTGCGGAGCTGTCCTATCGCGATGCGCAGGTGGTGTGGCTGGTGATTGAATGGCTGTGTTTGTTAGGCAGCGGTGCGCTTTGGTGGCGACTGCTGGAGCCGGGATGGAAGCGCTGGGCCTGGGCGGCGCTGATCGTGGGGTTTAGCCACACGCTGGCGTGGAAGCATCATGTGGATCGCGGCCAAATTTACATTCTGCTGGGCCTGCTGGTAGCGCTGTGGGTGACGCTGGTGCGGGAGCGGCGCTCCGGCTGGGCTGGGGTAGTGGCAGGGCTTTTGCTGTGCCTGCGTCCGCCAGTGTTGTTGCTGTTGGTGCCGTTCATCTGGATGCGGGACCGCGCGCAGTGGCGTGCCGCCGTAGTGAGCACCTGTGTTTTTGCCCTACTGCCGCTGGCTTTCCGGGGCAGCATTTGGACGGATTACCTGAGCGGGATGAAGGGTTGGTCGGAACTGCAACGGCATGGGGATAAGCCGCGCCCGCCAGCGCAGAAGTATCCTGCCACGGTGGAGGGGATCGAGATCGACAAGCTGGCGCTGCATCATGTGCGGCAGTACGCGGACTCCTCGATCATCCGCATTCTCAAAGGCCAAGGCGTGGTGGATTTTCCCGAGTGGCCGCTGGGACTGGCGTTGGCGGCGGGCATCGGCGGCTGGTTCTGGTGGCGGCGCAATGCGGGTGAAACGACTTTGCTAGTCGGCTTCGTAGTCTGGTTTTTTCTCACGGACTGGTTCCTGCCTGCCTATCGCAATCCTTACAACGATGTGCTGGTGCTGGGAGTGCTAGCGCTGGCCTTGCAGACGGGGCGGCGGGCGTTTTGGCTCGCGCTATTCGGGCTTCCGGCTGGCTGGCTGCTATATCAGATCATGCCGACGGCACGCTGGCAGATTTTTATTCCGACAGTGCTGCTGCTGACGGGGGCCATCGGCCTGCTGCTGCCCAAACTGACTGACAGGAAGGCGGGGAGGGCATGAAGCGGATCGGCATCATCGGCGCTGGGCCTGCGGGATTAACGGCCGGGCATGAACTGGCACGGCGTGGCCTGGAGGTGGAGATTTTCGAGGCCGGGCCGCATGTGGGCGGGATGTCGCGGACGCTGGAGTTGTGGGGTCACAAGGTGGACTTGGGGCCGCACCGTTTTTTCACGCGGGACGAGAAGGTGCGGCGATTCTGGAAGGAAATGGCGGGGGCTGACTGCCATGTGATCGAGCGCCGGACGCGCATTTTTTTTCGCGGCTTGTTCTATGATTATCCGCTGCGGCCGATGAACGCGCTGGCGAATATGGGCCTGCTCAATGCCATGCGCTGCGCGATGAGTTACGGACGTGAGCGGCTACGCACGCAGCGGGTGCCGGAGAGCTTCGAGGATTGGGTGGTGGGAGCGTTTGGCCGCCGACTGCATGAGATGTTTTTCAAATCGTACAGCGAGAAACTGTGGGGTATCGGCTGCGATGAGCTGGACGCCGACTTTGCTGCTCAGCGCATCAAGAAATTCTCCCTCGGTGAGGCCGCACTGAGCATGCTACGGCTGAACGCTGGGGCGCACGCGACGCTGGTGGACCAGTTTGAATATCCTGCCCACGGCACAGGCGCTGTGTATGAGCAAATGGCGGCAAGTTTTCGCCACATGGGCGGGCAACTGCATCTGTCCACGCCGGTGTCCGCTGCGGCGGAGGACGGTCGGGTGCTGCGGTTGGAAAACGGCGAGACGCGGCACTTTGACCACATCATTTCCACCATGCCGCTGACGGCGCTGTGCGCCGCGCTGCCAGAATTGCCGGAGCCAGTGCGCCGGGCCTGCACCGGGCTGGCCTACCGCCACACGCTGCTGGTTTATCTGCTGGTGGATCGCGATGATTTGTTTTTCGACCAGTGGCTGTACATTCATTCGCCGGAACTGCGGTTGGGACGAGTGACGAATTTCCGCAACTGGTCGCCGGGTATTCGTGGTGCGGCGGGGCAGAGCGTGCTGGCTCTGGAGTACTGGTGCTCGGACGGCGATGAATTGCACACCATGAGCGAGGCGGACCTGACCCGGCTAGCGACTGAGGAGATACGCAGCACCGGGCTGATTGGTAAGGCTGCGGTGCTCGATGCCAAGTTGGTGCGCATTCCCAAATGCTACCCGGTCTATCGCAAAGGTTATCGCCGTGACCTGGCCGTGGTGGTGTCCCATTTGCAGTCCACCTTGACGCACATCACGGCTATCGGCCGCTGTGGTGCTTTCAAATACAACAACCAGGACCACAGCATGCTCATGGGCTTGCTGGCGGCGGAAAATCTGGCTGACAACGCCGGGCACGACCTCTGGGGCATCAACACCGACTACGGCGTGTATCAAGAAGGCGGCGGGTGAGCGCCGCCGCAGGAGTCAGAACTGGATGTTGCCAGAAGGGACCACCGTGTCGGGACGCACTTTGAAGTCGCGGTCGATGACGCAGGGTACTTCTTTGATTGCCTGAACTTCCGCCAGGTATTTCGTGTTGCCCACGGGATTGGACCGGGTGAGCAGCACATTGCCAGCGGCATCGAAGATGAAAACGACGTAGCCGTAGTTTGAGACGCCAATCCTGGCGCTCGCACCCTGATAATAGCTCAACAGCACACGCGGGGTGGCATGCACCATCTTGGATTGCGCGCGAATGGTCACGTCGAACTCCGCTTTCTGTAGGACAATGAGATCGCCATCCCCGCCGGAGGCGTCCTTGGCGAGCGTGAGCACGATGCCTTTGGCACCTTTCAGATCGCGCTGCACCTCGCGGTTGCTCAGATTAAAGTTGTAACCGATTTCGATGGTGCGCTGACCACCGTCAGGTGGGCCGCGGTTGCTTTTGGATGTTTGTACATCGCAGACAAGGCTGAACTTGGGCGCAGGAGCCGTCGTGTCAGACGGGGCGGGAGTCGCGGCTGAAATCTGATCAGGGTGGTCCACCATCCAACTCTCGATATAGCTGTTGTCCTCCTTGCAGAGCGTCTTGCGGTTTACGACCAAGGTCTGGCCGTCAGACACTCGTTTCAGGCTGATGTTATCACCCGTGACGGTGACGATTTCTGCCTCCAACAGCGTGCCGGCGAGGCTGACAAAGACGCGCGACTCCGCCTGCACCAGGGGGGCGATGCAGAGCGATAGAAGCAGTAGGCAGAGGTGGCGCATGGTCGAGATGGAGAGAGTACGGCGGACGTTGTGCCAAATTGCAGGACAACCCATGTCATCAAGCCTCACGCAGCAGGATGGCGTCCACAT
>JBDNIB010000436.1:0-6693 GCA_041688535.1 Prosthecobacter sp. | reverse complement strand
CGGGCGAGGTGCCGTTGTCGCCGCAGTAAAAGAGCAGCGTGTTTTCCCGCAGGCCGTTTTCTGCGAGGTGTTTCCGCAGCATGCCGATGGCGCGGTCCATGGCGGTGATTTCGGCATAGCGTTCACGCAGCACCTCGCCCTGTGGCCGGGTAGTGGGCCCGCCGGTCTCGTTCGAGGTGAGCTTCACCTTCTTCGTGTATTTCGCGGGCAGATCGTCATAGAGCGCGAGATCCTGCGGCAGCCCGCTGTACGGTTCGTGCGGCGAGCCGAACCAGATGATCTGGAAGGAGAGCTTGCCGGCTTTGTGGGCGCGTTCGAGGGAGGCGATGGACTCGCGGATCAAAATCTCGGAGCTTTCACCCTCGAACACCACCGGCGGCCCGCCATTGCGCGAGAACGATGGATTCATCTCGAAGAAATTGTCGTGCGAAAGCCATTCGTGAAATCCCATCGCGCCCGGATTCAACGGCGAACCCGCTTTGACTGTGCCGACGTGCCATTTGCCGAGATGTGCGCAATGATAGCCCGCTTTGGCGAGCAGATGGGCGCTGGTGATCTCCTCCGGCCGCAACGACCAGCCCGGCGCAAAGGTGCCCATGCGCACGGGATGCCGTCCGGTGAGAAAACTCGCGCGTGTGGGCGAGCAGCTCGGATGCGCGGCGTAAAAACGCTCCAGCTTCAAGCCGGTGGTCGCCATCTCGTCCAACACAGGCGTTTTGACATGCGGATGGCCGTTGTAGCCCGTCTCTTCCCAGCCGTGATCGTCGCCCATCATGAGGATGATATTCGGCTGCGCCGCCAAGGCGGCTGACGCTAAGATGAGGCAGAGAGTGAGGAGTCTTTTCATGAGTCTTGCGGGTGAAAACGGCTCACTTTTTCGTCGGTGGCACAACTGGACCCGTGCCTTGTGGACTGCTCGTGCGCGGCCTCTCGATTTTTTTCGCGCTTTCTGGCAATTTCGCAGGATCAAACGCGGTCAATTCGCCCGCTGGCAGCACTTTGAGGCGAAGGTCTTTGATGTGAACGCTGTTGGCATTGCCACGATGGAGTTGAATCGCCAGGAGACCTTCGAGCGCGCGTTTCTTCGCGTCGTGATCCACGAGTTCCGAGGTGGTCTGGCCGTTGATCTGGTGAACGAGATGATTGCCGCGTGCGATGATGGTGTACTCGTTCCACTGCGAGACATCCACCTTCACTGGATCGTGCTCAGACAGCAGCCACAGCGCGCCTTCAGGATCGAGCAGGACGTTTCGACCGTTCAAACCGAAGATGCCGCGGCCTTTTTCCTCATAGGTCATGCCGGTGTGCTCGATGGCGGGATGGATGTCACACTGATAGCCGGTGATGACCCACGGCGCGACCTCCGGCAGCTCGCGGCTGCGATACTGGATGCCGGAGTTGTTATCGCCGATGACGCGGACGCTGGCGTGCAGTTCAAAATTCTTCACCACGCCGCCGCGCCAGATGAGAAAGGTGTTGTTCGCCAGCGCATCCGGTCCGGTGCAGGTGCCGACCACGATGCCGTCCTCCACCTTCCACAGCTTCGGATCGCCGTCCCAGCCGCTGAGGTCTTTGCCATTGAATAAGGCGGTGAATTCATCTGCTGCGAAAGCGGCGGTGCTGAGAGTGAGGAGAGACAGGAAGAGAAGGTGCTTCATGATGGGCAGGCATGGTAACGCGACAGGAACGCTCTTCTACCCGGTGTTTCGCTTGCAACTTTTTCATTCGCTCGACTGTTGGTTTCATCCCATGCGTTCTTTCGCCCTCTCCATTCTCGTCCTGGCCACTTCCCTGTCGGCCCAACAGCCGCCGTATGATGTTTTTCCAGCCGCTGACCCGCCTTACTATCGGATGCGTTACGAAGCCTCGACGAAGCCGGGAGAGCTGGTCTATCCGGTGAACTACACGGTGTGGATTCCGCCGGGCGTGAAGTCGTTGCGCGGGGTGATCGTCCATCAACACGGTTGCGGCGAGGGTTCGTGCAAATCCGGCCTCACCGGCGCTTTTGACCTGCATTGGCAGGCATTGGCGAAGAAGCACGGCTGTGCGCTGATGAGTCCATCGTATGAGCAGCCGGACAAGGCGGACTGCCAGATGTGGTGTGATCCGCGCAACGGCTCCGACGCCGCGTTTCAGCAGGCGCTGACCGACCTCGGCGCGCAATCGGGCCATGCCGAGCTTGCCAAGGTGCCGTGGGCCTTGTGGGGGCATAGCGGTGGCGGTCATTGGGCGGGCGGGATGACGCTGCTGCATCCCGAACGTATCGCCGCCGCGTGTTTGCGCTCCGGCGTGCCGCTGCTGCAGACGAATCCGACCCGGCCCACGATCAAAGCGTACACCCTGCCTGAAGCGGTCACCACCGTACCGATCCTGTGTAATCTCGGCACCAAGGAAGGCGTCACCGTCAAAGACGGCCGGTTTGCCGGAGCTTGGGCCGCGAATGAGGCATTCTTCACCGCCGTGCGTGGCAAAGGCGGACTCATCGGCGTGTCGGTCGATCCCTTCACCGCGCATGAATGCGGCAATCAACGCTACTTTTCCATTCTGTGGCTCGACGCTTGCCTCACCGCCCGGCTGCCCGAAAAAACCGGCGCTCCACTGAACCCGATGCCAACGCAAGGCGCATGGCTCGCGCCGCTGCTCGGCACCGCAGCCGCTCCAGCCGCGAAGTTTGAGGGTGAAAAAGACAAGGCCAACTGGCTGCCCAACGAAGCCATTGCGAAAGCTTGGACCCACTACGTCAAAGACACCGCCATCCCCGACACCACGCCGCCGCCCGCGCCGACGAAGCTGCAAATCAATGGCAACGAACTTACCTGGAATGCCGACGCCGATCTCGAAAGCGGTCTCGCGCATTTCATCATCGAGCGTGACGGCAAACAGATCGCCACCGTGCCCGAATAGCCGAAAAATCCCTTCGGCCGCCCGATCTTCCAAGGTCTGCAATACAGCGACACGCCCAGCCTGCCGCTGGTTGAAATGCGCTTCACCGACAGCAAGATCGAGGTCGGCAAGAAACACGAGTATCGCGTGATCGCGGTGAACACAGCGGGATTGAAATCAAAATAGACCACAGGCTGAGTGCGGCGCGGCTTCCGTCATTTGCCTTCCTTCGCCCACTGCTTCATGAGCGCGATGTTCCTCTCGATCCCAGGGTTGGCCTTTTTCGTGTACTCGGCCATGTCGCTGTCATACATGGCCTCGGACTCCGGGCCTTTGTCGCCGGATTCGATGATCCATTGATCCAGCCGGGAACGATGCGCTTCGAGTTGCGCTTTGAAATCGGGATTGGCGGCGAGGTTGGTGACCTGGAAGGGGTCTTTCTGATAGTCGTAGAGTTCCTCGCCCTGCCGTGTGGGGCTGAACAGCAGATCCTCCGAGACGGAGGGCAGCTTTCCTTCCGCATGCAGGGAACGCAGCGTCTGCACGATGGCCTTGCCGTCTTTGTAGGCGTTCGGTTGCAGATGCGGGCGCAGCGGCAGGAAGTTGCGGATGTAGAGGAAGTGGTCGGTGCGCACGCTGCGCAGGTACTCGACCGTTTCATCACAGCGATCTCGTGCGGAGAAGATGGCATCGCGCGGCTGATAGCCCTTCGCGAAAATATCGCGGCCCTGCATGCTCGCGGGAATCGGTAGGCCGGTGGCGGCCAGCGAGATTGCGGCCATGTCGATCTGCATGATCAAATCATCGCGCACTGCGCCCTTGGCGATGCCGGGTCCGCGCACAATGAAGGGAATCCGCGCCCCTTCATCGTAGAGGAACTGTTTCCCACGCGCATGACTGATGCCGTGGTCGGTCATGAAGATGATGAGCGTGTTTTCCAGCAGCCCTTCTTGTTCCAATCGCGCCATCACCCTGCCCACATGCAGGTCCGTCATGCGCGCGGCGTCGAGATAGAGCGCCCAGTCATCCAGGATCACCGGATCACGCGGGTAGTAGGGCGGCAGCGTGACCTTTGCAGGATCGGTGGCGCTGCCGAGTTCGGCGATCACGCGTTGCTTGAAGGCCGCACGCGCTTCGGGCGAGCCTTCGCGCAGTTTGCCGCCGTGAAGCTGCACCTGCATGAAAAAGGGTTTCTCTCCATGCCCGGCCCAGTCGTGACTGTCGTACATCGCGGCGTCCCACTCAAAGTTGTAGTCCGTCTTGCCGAGTCGCCCTTTGGCCGCCTTCTTCCCCTTGGCCGCGCCAAACGGCATGCCGCGAAAATCGAGTTCCTGCAAACCACTGCCGATGCAGCTGTAGTAGCCCGCTTTTTGAAACTGCGCCGGCACCGGCGTGACCTCGGGTGGCAGATGGATCTTCAATTCGCCGCGTCCGCTGCGGTGATGATGCGCGCCGATCGTCGTCTGATACATGCCCGTGATCAGCGCGGAACGACAGGTGGAGCACACCGGCGCGGTGACGTAGGCGCGCGTGAACTTCGTCCCCGCCGCCGCCAGCTTGTCCACGGCAGGTGTTTGGATCAAAGTCTCGCCATAACACGAAAAGTTCGGCGACATGTCATCGACGACAAACCACAGGACATTCGGGCGCTCCGCGTACACGGAGAGCAGGGGACAAAACGCGAGAAGAAGGAATAGGCGGAAGTTCACGCGCTGGGAACGTCATGCGCGCCCCTTTCTTCAATGGATTGTCAGGCTACTTCGCCTGGCCCGGATGCGCCCTTGCCCAGTCAAGGTATTCCTGCACGGTGTAAAAGGTGCCGTGTTTGTAGAGGCGGCCGCCTTCCTCGACGAAGTCTGGGGAGTTGAAGCTCCAGGAGTCGCCGTTCTTTTTCATCAGCGCGGCGAGTTGTACATCGAGTTTTTCACGAACTTCTGCCTCAGCGGGATCGGCGGCGAGGTTTTTCATCTGGTGCATGTCTGCCTTGTCATCAAACAGCACCCAGGGCGCGTTTTCATAGCGGGCATAGGTGTGGTCCTGCGTGATGATGCCGCGCCAGGGTGTGGCGATGGCGTCGGGAGTGAAGGGGACGAAGATTTGCAGCAGCACGGCCTCGGGGCCGGCGGTCGTCTCACCGAGTGCGACGCGGGAGAGATCCGCGCCCTGCATTTCCTGCGGCACAGGTTGACCGGCGAGCGCAAGGAGAGTGGGTGCCATGTCGATGTGGCTGAACAGCGTGTCCACGACTTGGCCTTTCGGCACATGTGCGGGCCAGCGGATGATGCCGGGCACGCGGGCGGACTCGTCATGCGGCTTGCGTTTGCGGCGCATGCCGTGATTGCCCAGCATGTCGCCGTGATCGGAGGTGAAGAGGATGAGGGTGTTCTCATCCGCACCGGTTTCTTTCAGTGTGGCGAGCAAGCGGCCGACTTGATCGTCAATCGAGGTGATGGCGGCGTAGTAGGCGGCGATTTCTTCTTTGCCGCCGAGAGGCACGAAGCGGTTCGCGAGTGGTCCACGGCGCAGTCCGGTCTGTGGAGTTGGGCGGCCTTCGCTGCCGGGCTGCCAGCTCGCGTCGGGCGTAAGTTTTTCGGCGTCGTAGCGCTTCATGTATTCCTCGGGTGCACCATACGGATCATGCGGTGGCCCCATCTGCACGGTGAGGAAGAAGGGTTGGTCTTTGGGCTGTGATTTGAGGAACTCGACGGCGAAATCGCAGGATGCCTCGGGTTCAAACTTGTCCACGACGATGCGCTCGGGCGTGTCGCGGAAGTAGTCGGGTTGGAAGTGCTTGTGATGGCACTCGTAGGCCGCCCAGAACTCGAATCCCTGCCTGCGCGGCCCCGATGGCACGAAACCCGGCTCACGCGGGCCGCCGTCGAGATGCCATTTGCCGATGAAGCCGGTGCGGTAGCCCGCATCGCGCAGCCGTTCGGCGATGGTGACCTGCTCCTCGCGCAGGCGCAGGTCGTTCGCCATCATGCCATTCACATGCGGGTAGGTGCCGGTCATCAAAATGGCCCGTGCCGGGCAGCACACCGGCACGTTGGCATAGGTGCGCTTGAAGCGCATGCCCTCGGCAGCCAGTTGGTCGATGTACGGTGTTTTGATATCCGCATTGCCGTCACAACCCATCGCGCTCGCACGCATCTGATCCGGCAGGATGAGGAGGATGTTCGGTGGCGCGGCGCAGACTGACGGACAGAGCGCGAGGTAGGTGAGCAGGATGCGTTTCATGAGGATGCGATAGGGCTATTCAAACTTCACACCCATCACCCAGGCGGGGCCTTTGCCGCAATCGTAGATCTTCAGCGGGGTGAGAGAACCGGTCTGAATGTCGCGGCGAAACACAATGAGCCGATGCGAGCCTCCACCGGCGGAGACGACGAAGTTTTCGCCACCGGGGATCAGACCAAAGGAGCGTGGCGTTTTCTCCGTGGGAGTCTGGCCATGCGCTGTGAGTTCACCCGACTCAGGATGCACCGAGAACACCGCGAGACTGTCGTGGCCGCGATTCGAGGCATAAACAAAACGACCATCGGCGCTGATGTGGATGTCAGCGCATGAGCCTTTGTCCTTCCAATCGTCAGGCACAGTCGCGACGGTCTGGCGGATTTTGAGCGTGCCGTTTGCCGCGTCGTAATCGCATAGCGTCACACTCTTTCCTTGCTCGTTCACGAAGTAAGCCCAGCGACCGTTGGGATGAAACTGAAAGTGGCGTGGCCCCTGGCCTTCACCGCCGGGCATGTGGGGCGGCGTATTTGCGGTCAAGGTGCCGACGGCGGCATCGAAGCGCAGTTGCTCGACTTT
>JBDNIB010000435.1:0-2906 GCA_041688535.1 Prosthecobacter sp. | reverse complement strand
TGAGAGAAGTACGAGCGATGCTGGAAAGCCGCATTAAAAAGCGCGAGCGTGATCAAGTGCAGCGCCGGCGAAAAACCCGCGCCGACCGCCCACCACTATGGCCTGATGAAGAAATTTAAATCAAATGACAGAGTAGAGTTAGGAAGGAGCCAAATAGTGGATGAAAGACACTTTTGTCGAGAGCCAACAAGGTTTTGGCTTTTTGGATGTCGATTGATGCTCACTGGCGTGTGCTGGGCAACCGAACTGTCGGGTTTGACTCAACGACGCGTCATCAGGTACTGTTGATGATGACCGAGCGGAGAAAGGGTGGTGCGGGATTAGGTTTCAAGTTCCAGCGCTTCGACGCCCTCGTAGCGGGCGCATAGCGCGGTGATCTCATCCTGCTCCATGACCATGAAGGCGGTGGAGAGGGCATCAGAAAGCGCGGCGGTGGGGGCGAGGGCGTAGGTGCGGCGGGGTTTGAGGGGGACGGGCTGGAAGAGGCGCGGGTTCATGATGTGCGCACCTTTGACGGCGAAGCCGGAGCCGCTGAGGGCGCGGTTGCTGAGCGGGAGTTTCTGCTCGCCGCCGCCGAGGGTGAGCTGCCAGGCGTCTTTGCCGGTGGGGGCACCGATGGCGAGCACGGTGCTGTCACCAGCGTTGAGGACGAAGTTGCTGACTTTCCAGTCTTGCAGCAGGTCGGCGGTTTGATCGAGGGCGTAGCCTTTGCCCATGGCACCGAGATCGAAGATCATGCCGGTGGCGTGGACGGTGACGCGCATGCTGTCTTCATCGAGATCAAAGCGCTGGCTGCCGATGATCTGACGGGACTGCTCCAGCACGTCTTGGCTGACTTGGCGGGGATCGCCTTCAGCGGTGATGAACAAGTGCATGAGCGGGCCGATGGTGATGTCGAAGGCACCGTTGGTTTCCTGGTGCATGGCTTTGGCGAGCGCGAGGCAGTCCCACGCGGCCATGCCGACGAGGATGCTCTGTCCGGCCTGAAGCTGGCCGAGACGGTAGATGTCGCTGCTGGCGCGGAAGCGGCTGAGTTCGTCCTCCAGCCGGGCGATTTCCTGAAACACGGCCTGCGCGGCCTGCGCGGCGTAGGTTGCGTCGGCGTCGTCGTGATTGATGATGACGTCGAAGGTGGTGGCCATCGCGTGGCAGGTGAAGCGATGGTGCGGCGGTGCGGTGTCGCTCACTGTGCGGTGGCCTCCTGCTGCTTGCGCATGGTGTAGCGGTCCCAGAGCGACTGCTCGACCCACATGTTCAGCATGATGCCGGGGCGCAGGCCAAAGGGGCCCTGCATGTGGTAGTCGCGGTCGCCGAATTTGGCCTCAATGGCGGGTGTCATGTCGATCTCGGCGACGATGACGCGGGCGTCGATGGCGGCGGGGAGTTCGGTTTGATAGGCCACGCTCTTGATGTCGCGCCAGTACCAGGGCAGCGGCCAGCCGGCATCGCGATTGACGACGAGGACGGCGAAGTTGTCATCGGGAGCGATTTTTTGCAGCTCGTGCAACTGGGGCCGGAGGCGCATGAGGTTGCTGGAGGTGTGCGCATAGACGTAGGGATTGCGCGAATCGGCGGCGTAGCGGTGGATGGCGAGGTTGGTCTGCGCGATGAGGTGATACATGCCCACGCCGAAGGCGAGGCGGAAGACGAGGGTGGAGAATTTACCCGTGAGCGAGCGGGCGATGGCGGCGGCACCGACCCCGGCGAGCAGGGTGAGCGCATGCTGCGCGCTGAGGATGGACCAGGGCGTCTTGTAGGCCAGGAAGGAGTAGATGCCGAAGAGGACGAAGGTGTAAACGGCGAGGAAGATGAGGAAGGTCTGCCGCGTGGGGTTTTTCTGGTGATTGCCCGTGAAGGCGTAGAGCATGCCGAGGATGCCGAGGCCGCCGATCATGGCCTCGCTCCACACCAGGCCGTCTTTGCGGTAGAAGATGAGGGTGAGGTAGTAGTGCCAGGATTTTTCATGGCCGCTACCGGCGGAGCGCTGCAAATAGTTCAGGTAGGTGGTGGCGCTGTCCATCACGGCCTGCCAGTCCTTGAAGCCGCTGGAGTAAATCGTCACGCTGGTCAGCAGGGAGATGACCAGGAGCCAGAGCCAGGGGCGTGCCACACGCTGGCGGACGGAGCCCATCGCAAAACTCGTTTTGCGCGGGGCAAAGTCGCCGCACATCGTCTTGGCCACGGCATAACCGCAGAGCGCGGCGACGACGTTGATGGCAAAGGTCTCCTTCGTCGTGTGCTGCAGGCCCAATGCGATGCCAGCGACGACGAGCCAGGCGGTGCGGCCGCTTTGGGCGAAACGCCACAGCGCGGCGATGGTGAGCGTGATGAACAGCACCAGCGGCACCTCCATGATGAAGTAGCGCGAGTAATAGACCATCATCGGCGAGATGGAGATGAGCAGCATCGCCAGCCCGGTGCCACGGCGGCCCAGTGCGTCACGCAGCAGCAGGGTGGTCAGCAGGAGCAGCATGCCGCAGATGGCGGGTACGGTGCGGAGCTGCGCCTCCGTCCACGTCGAGGCAGCGCCCCAGCCAGCGAGTTTGGACCACAATAGCGTGAGGTAGTGCAGGCCGGGGCCATGGTAATCCTTCGGATCGTACTCGAAGTGGCCGCTGCTGTGAAACTCGGTGAACTTCATCGCCAGGATGGCCTCGTCGGTGTGCATCGGGCGTTCCGCCAAAGTGGGGAAACGGTAATAGGCACCGAGCGCGAGGGCGATGATGGCGAGGAGGGTCAGGCCGAGGGGGCTTTTGGGAGTGGCAGGCATTGGCAATGACGAATGACAAATGAACGGACGTGGTGGCGTTACATCAGCTCGCGGCGGGCGACGACGAGGGTGCGCTGGCGGTTGCGGCGGAGGGAGAACTGCTCACGGGTGGGCGGCAGGGTTTCGCTGCCGCCGT
>JBDNIB010000434.1:0-11511 GCA_041688535.1 Prosthecobacter sp. | reverse complement strand
GTGATCGTGGGACTCACGGGCGCGGTGCTCTACAAGGTGAACGAGGAGTCCATGCTCACGCGCCAGCTTGCCACGCCGCTGGGCGAGGATATGCGCACGCACATCTGGCGGGCGGCGCTAGCGCAGCATGCGGAGTCGCCGTGGCTCGGCGTGGGCTCGCGCATGTTTTATGAAGGCGGCGTCACCCATCGCGATCCGGCGGCTCCGGCGCAGACGGGCGACGCGCTCTTTGCGCATAATGAATACCTGCAAACGCTCGCCGATTACGGCTGGGCCGGACTGGCACTGGTGGTGCTGGTGGTGTTCGCGCATCAGCTCAGCGGCCTGCGTTTTCTGCGCTGGTTCGCGGCGGAGAAATTTCCCGCCACCGGCATGCTGGGCAGCAACACCCTGGCGCTCACGCTCGGTGGCATCGCCGCGCTGGTGGCCACGCTGGCGCATGCGGCGTTTGAATTTCACGGCCATATCCCGATCACCGCAGTCATCGGCGCGGTCATCCTCGGCCTGCTGGCGAATCCAGGCATCGAGAGCGACGAGTTCAAACCCCGCCGTATCTGGGGACTGCGATTCGTCATGAAAATCGCCCTGCTGGCCGCATCGGCCGCGTTGATCGGTGGCGCGGCTATCTTTGGCACGGCGGATGGTTATGCCGCCGTGGCGCAGGTAGAGTTGAAACGTGGCGACAAGACACAGGCGCTGAGCCATCTCGCACGCGCCGTGGAACTCGACCCACGCAATGCGGAGCTGGCCTACCAGCACGGCCTGGCGCTGATGGATTCCTACCAGCCGGAACTGCCCGAGACCGAGCGCCGCCGCATCATTGACACCTCGGTCACAGAATTGACCCATGCAGTGAAGCTGAATGCGTTCAGCCATCTCTATCAACTGGCGCTCGCCGACGCGCTGGACGCCGCTGGCAAAAAAGACGCGGCCTTGCTGGCGGTTCAACGGGCGCTGGCCCTGGCGCCGCTGTATGAGGAGCCGCGCATGGCGCTGGGCATGCACTACCACCGTCTGGGCAAGTTTGAGGAGGCAGAGCAAGCCTATCTCTGGGCTGGACAGGCCAAGGCGCTGAACCGCCAGGGCACCACCAACTGGCTGGACAACTACCGCCAACTCCTGCGCCACACCGCCATTCTGGCCGAGCGCGAACGGGCCGCCCTGAACGCCCAGCAAGGACGCTGAGATGTGCATTTGCCCTCGCGCCGAATTTCGCTAGTATCGCCGCCCTCATGGCTCTCGCAAAAATCACCCAAGTTTCCGGTCGCGGCGTTTATGTGCCCGGCTCCGACATCGACACCGACCGCATCATCCCGGCACGCTTCATGAAATGCGTGACGTTTGACGGCCTCGGCGAATTCGCCTTCTACGACGTGCGGTTTGACAAAGACGGCAAGTCCACCGGCCACCCGCTCGATGATCCGCGCTTCGCCGGCGCTTCCGTGCTGCTTTCCGGCACGAATTTCGGCTGCGGCAGCTCCCGCGAGCATGCCCCGCAGGCCTTGTATCGCTTCGGCATCCGCGCCGTGATCGCGGAGAGCTTCGCGGAAATCTTTTTCGGCAACTGCACCACACTGGGCATCCCCTGCGTCTGCGCCAGCACGGCGGACATCAAAAAAATTGCCGACGCCGTCGCTGCCGATCCGCAAATCGAGATCAAAATCGATGTGCAGAACCGGCAGGTCGTGTTCGGCGGTCAAAGCATCCCGGTGGTGCTGCCTGCCACCGCGCACGAGGCCCTGACCAGCGGCAAATGGGACCCCATCGCCGAGCTGCTCGACAACAAGGACGCTGTGCATGAGCGTATGACCGCGCAGGGCTGGGTTTAACTTTTTTGCGATCATGGGCACGGCCAATCCAGCGAGCAGCAGCGAGAAAACCATCTCGTTTCGCGTATCCGGCCCCACCGCTCCCGCGCTCGACACGGTGTTCGTCATCGGCCACCGCAATCCCGACACGGACGCGATCTGCTCCGCCATCGGCTACGCGGCCTTTCTGCGCGACGTGCGCGGCATGAAGGCGGAGGCCGCTTGCTGTGGTGAGGTCAGCGTGCGCACCAATTGGGTGCTGCACACCGCCGGTGTTGCCGCGCCGAAGCTACTGCTCGACGTGCGACCCACCGCCGCCACCATCTGCCGGCGCAATGTCTTCACCGCCACGCCGCACCAGACCTTCCTCTCCGTCTATCGGATGATGATGGACCACAACTTCCGCAGCATTCCCGTCGTGGATGACGACGGACGCCTGCTCGGCATGCCCTCGATTCAGGAGCTAGCGCAGCTTTTCCTGCCAGCGGAGACGAATGAAAAAACCGTCGCCGCCAACCGCGAGGTACGCACCAGCCTGCTGAACATCGTGAACGCGCTCGACGGCATCCTCGGCGGTGCCGCGCCCGAGCTGGAGACGATCCAAGATCTCGTGCTCGTCGTTGCCGCGTCCAGTTTGGAGACCACGCGTAAACGCGCGCAGCAGTTCCCGGCGGAACGCCTCGTCGTCGTGACCGGCGACCGGCCGGAGATTCACGAACTGGCGGTCGAAATGCGCGCGCGCTGCCTAATCATCACCGGCAAGTTCAAGGCCACCTCCAGCATCCTCACGCGGGCGGCCGAACAGGGTGTGGCGATCATTTATTCGCCGTATGACACGGCCAGCACCTCGCAGCTCCTGCGTTTCTCGCGGCCGATCGGCGAGGCGCTGACCCATGAGTTTCTGTCCTTCGGCTCACGCACGCCGCTGCGCGAGATCGTCCCAGCGGCACAACATTCCAGTCAGCCGCTGTTCGCTGTCGTGGATGAAGAAAATCAAAAATTGCTCGGCGTGTTTTCCAAGTCCGACCTGCTCGACCAGCCGCGCATGAAACTCGTGTTGGTGGACCACAACGAGTTCGCGCAGGCCGTGGCTGGCGCGGACGAGGCGGAGATCATTGAGGTCATTGATCACCACCGCCTCAGCGGCAATCTGCGCACCAAGGAGCCAATTCGTTTTATCAACGAGCCAGTCGGCAGCACCTCCACCATCGTCGGCATCATGTACCGCATGCGCAACGCCGCGCCGGACAAGCCTACTGCCATCTGTTTGTGCGCGGGCATCATTTCCGACACGCTGCATCTCACCAGCCCGACTACCACAGACACCGACAAGGACATCCTCGCCTGGCTCAGCGGCATCGGCGGCATCGACAGCGCCCAGTTCGTCAAAGATTTCTTCGCCGCCGGCTCCATGCTGCTCGAGCACACGCCCGAACGCGCGCTGGAAAGCGACCGCAAGGTCTTCGAGGAGAACGGCTGGTCTATCAGCATCTCGCAGATCGAGGAACTCGGCCTCGAGGAGTTCTGGAAACGCGAAAGCGAACTGCAAGGCGCGCTGCAATCACTGCTCACCAAGCACGGGCTGCACTTCGCCTGCCTCATGGTCACGGACATCACCCGCCATCACAGCGTGCTGCTGGTTGCGGGAGACCAACGCGTCATTGATGCCATCGACTACCCACAGGCCACGCCCCATGCCTACGATATGGCGGGCGTCGTCAGCCGGAAGAAACAACTCTTCCCCTACATGAGCCACGTCGTCACGAAACTGGCTGCGCCTTGAGCCACCCAAGTCAGGATCAATAATCCCGGCTCAGCAGATGATCCGCCAGTTGCCGCAGCCGCGCCCCGTCCGCGCCAAACACCTCCAGCACTTGGTGTGACACCTCAGTAAGGCGATGCGCCTCCGTCCGTGAGGCCTCCAGGCCCAACAGCGCCGGATAGGTGCTTTTTTCCGCCGCAATGTCCTTCCCGGCGCTTTTGCCGAGTTTTTCGCTCGTCTGCGTCACGTCGAGGATGTCGTCGATGATTTGAAAGGCCAGCCCCGTCGCCATGCCGAATTCGTGCAACGCCCGGATTTGGGCGGCGCTGGCGCTCGCGCTCATGCCACCCAGTTTCACACTGGTAGTCAGCAGCGCGGCCGTCTTGCCTTCGTGAATGAAGCGCAGATCGTCGAGCAGCAGTTGTTTGCCCTCACCCTCCAGATCCGCCACCTGCCCGCCCACGAGGTGCAGGCTGCCGGCGGTGCGTGCCAGCTCCAGCACCATCACCGCCGCCGGGTGATTGGCGGCGATCGGCGTCTTCGTCACCAGTTCAAACGCCAGCGCCTGCAGCGCATCGCCGGCGAGCAGCGCCATCGCCTCGCCATAAACCTTGTGGCAGGTCGGCACGCCACGGCGCATGTCGTCATCGTCCATGCAGGGCAGATCGTCGTGAATCAGCGAGTAGGTATGCAGGCACTCGACCGCGCAGGCATTGAAGACCGCGTCTTCCGCCTTGCCGCCACAAGCTTCCGCCGCCGCCAGGCAAAGGATTGGCCGCAGCCGTTTCCCACCTGCGAAAACACTATGCCGCATCGCCCGGTGCAGCGTGGTGGGCCGCGTCTTGGCGTCCGGGATGAAACGGTTGAGCGCTGCATCCACGAATTGGCAGCGCTCAGTGAGGTGGGTTTTGAGGTCGGACATGCAGGAGGGGCCACCTTTGAAGCCGTCGTGGCCGCATTCAACCGTATTTCAGCCCCACCTACGCGAAACGGGGGCAAAACGGCCGACCTGAGCCCCTTGCAGTCCGTTCCCCCGGTGAACCCGCCGAACTACCCCTTGCCAAGCCGGGAACAGCCCCCATATTCGCGCCCCTTTTTATGGACATCTTTATTGGCATTCTCACCGCAGTCGAAGTCATCGTCTGCCTCCTGCTCATCCTCGTCGTGCTCATGCAACGCCCACGTCAGGAAGGCCTCGGCGCTTCCTTTGGCGACGCCGCCGCCAGCCAGGTCTGGGGCGCACAGACCACCAACGTGCTGCAAAAGTTCACGGTTTATCTGGCCATCATCCTGTTTGTTCTCACGCTGCTCCTCGCCGTGCTCGTCAGCCGCCACCAGAACGGCAGCAAGACTGAAAAAATCTTCGGCGATGCCAAACCCGCCGCCGCAGCGCCTGCTGCCGCCACCCCAGACGCAGAAGCCGAGAAGATCGTGGAAAAAATCAAGGACGCCGTCAAAACGGAAGCCGCGAAAGATGGCGCACCCGCCAAAGCCGACGCGCCGAAGACCGCCGCAGCCACACCGGCCAAGTCTGAGCCTGCGAAAGCCCCTGAAGCGCCGAAGGCCGAGGCTCCTGCTCCGGCCCCCGCCCCTGCGGCACCGGCACCGGCTGAGCAGCCGAAGTGACCGGCAGCTCAGGTTGATCACCAGCAGGCGATCCTTCCGCCTCACATGATGACGCCTGCCCCATGAGGCTGCGCATCTTCAGCTAATCCACACCATCGCCATGGTCTCGTGCTGTGCTCATGCCCGGACTCGCGGCAGATCGTGCTGCCCGCATGTGCATTTCCGATAGTGCGCCGTGCGAAAACAGGCTTCCCACGGAGCGTTGGTTCAGCTTACCATCGCTCCAACCATGAAACGCCTCCTCCTCTGCCTTGCTCTGGCTTCGTCATTCGTCATTCCGCATTCGTCATTCGCCGCCGCTCCGCTCCGCGTCTTCATCCGCGCCGGTGCGAAGTCCCACGGACCCGGCGCGCACGACTTCCCGCAGTTCTTGAAGGAATGGGTGCCGCTGCTCAACGAACGCGGTGCCAAGGCCGCTGGCGCGCTCGAATTCCCGACGAAGGAGCAACTCGACAAGACGGACGTGCTCGTCCTGCACGCGCAGGAGGCGGGAAACATCAAAATCGGCGACGAGCGGAAGAATTTGATGGAGTTTCTCCAGCGCGGCGGCGGTTTGGTGGTCATCCACGCGGCGGCGGTGTCGCGGGACCACGACTGGTTCAAGACGATCATCGGCGGCTCGTGGCATCACGGGCAAACGAAATGGCGTGAAGGGCCGATGCACCTTTACTTCACCGACCGCGAGAACCCGATCACCAAAGACATGTCGAACTTTGCCATGGACGATGAGATCTACTACGACATGGACCTGCTGCCAGAGTGCCGCATCCTCGCCGGAGCCTACACGCCTAAACCTGCGGGCACTCGCAACGAAAAAGCCGCCAAGCGTGCCGAAGAAATAACCAAGGGCGGCAAAGAGGTCAGCATCTACGACATCCAGCCGCAGGTCTGGACTTATGAAAAGGACAGCTACCGCTCCTTCGTCAGCATTCCCGGCCACTATTACGAAAACTTAAATCGTCCGAATTTCCGCGCTCTTTTACTTCGTGGTATCGCCTGGGCCGGCAAGCGTGAAAACGCCGACGAACTCTGCAAGCCCGATGAACTCGGCGACAACCTCCGCTACGTCGAAGGCGGCCCCGTGCGGCCTGAAAAAGCCGCTGCGACACTCGAAGTGCATCCTGAGTTCGACATCTCGCTCGTCGCCAGCGAACCGCTGATCAACAAAGTCATGAATGTCGATTGGGATGAAAAAGGTCGCCTCTGGGTCTGCGAAACGCCCGAGTATCCGAATGGTCGCCGTGAACTGAATGTCGAGAAATGGAAGGACAGCGGCTCGTGGACGAAAAAATACGACCGCGATCCCATCGACCGCATTTCCATCCTCACCGACACCAATGGCGACGGCGTCATGGACAAGAAGCACGTCTTTGCCGACAAGCTCGAACTCGTCACCAGCTTTGTGTTCTACAAAAACGGCGTCATCGCCTGTGCCGCGCCTGACATCTGGTTTCTCGAAGACACGAATGGCGACGACACCGCCGACAAGCGCACCGTGCTCTACACTGGCCTCGGCAACGGCGACACGCACGCCGTCATCAATAACCTCCGCTGGGGTCTCGATGGCTGGGTCTATGCCACGCATGGCTACAGCTCCGGTCACGTCACCTCCGCCGACGGCAAAAAAGACTTTGGCACTGATGGCAGTGGCGTCGTGCGTTTCAAACCCGACGGCAGCGCCTTCGAGCAATACGCCTCACGCGGCGGCAATACCTGGGGCCTCGACATCACTTGGGACGGCCAAGTCTTCTTCACGCAGCCCACGAGCGGCAATCACTTCATCCACGTCGTGCTGCCCGAGTATGTGCTCGCGAAAGGCAAGCTGCCCGGCGTCATCGGCACCAACGGCATGTTGCCGCGTGAGCCGACCTATCCGCTCATGTCCTGGCCCGAGCAGGCGTATGTGCAGATCGACCAAGTCGGCAGTTACACCGCCGCCGCAGGTTGCGCCATCTATGAAGGCGGTGCCTGGCCGGAGAAGTGGAACTACAGCTACTTCACCACTGCGCCCACCCTGAACATCGTCAGCCACTTCTTCGTCGAGAAGGACGGTGTCACGTATAAAGCGCATCGCGAAGCTGGTCGCGAGCAGACCGAGTTCATCCGCAGCAAAGACCTCTGGTTCCGCCCCATCGAAAACCGCGTCGGTCCCGATGGTGCCTTGTATGTCGTCGATTTCTACAACCAAGCCGTCATCCACAACGACACCCGCGGCCCCATCCACGGCCCCGCCAACGCCGCCGTCCGCCCCGACCGCGATCATTACTTTGGTCGCATTTGGAAGGTGCAGCATAAGCAGGCGAAGAAGGTGTCCGGCACATACCGCAATCGCCCAGAATCGAAAGGCACGATGGGCAGCGCAGCTTTGAAGACCTATGAAACCAAAGCAGAGGCTCTTTCCACATTCAAAGCCGCCAAGGATGATTGGACACGCTCCGCCGTGATCGCCGCGTCGTCAGATCATGCGGATGAAACCATCGCCGCAGCGCTTGCAGCTCCTAGCGGTGTGGAACTGCTGGTGCAGTCTTTACTACCTTCGATCAAGTCCGTTGAGAAACTCATCACAGCTTGCGCCAACGCTGACTCTAAAGCCGACGCATTAAAAATCATCATCCTCCAAGGCATCGCGCAGCAGTTGACCGAAGCACCTGCATTCACGCCGGAGCTGACGGCATCCTTGAAAAAACTCCTCGCACAGCCTGCTCTCGCACCCGCCGCGTTGCCGCTCGTCGCCAAATGGGACAAGGCCGGAGTGCTTGCCGACGAAGTGAAAGCGCAGACTGCCAGCCTCAGCGCGAAGCTTGAAGACAAGTCCGCCGCGCTCGCCGACCGCATCAACGCTGCCAAGGCACTCATCAGCATCGGTGGCGAGTCTCTGAGTATTGTAGTCCCGGCTTTAGCCGGTTCAGATGCTCCAGAAGCGCTCCAATCTTCGATCATCGACGCACTTGGAGAATCTACTGCCGTGATTGAGCTTGTTCCTGTCCTGAACCGCCTAAAGGCGGGACTACAAAACAAAGCCTTCGACGCCATCCTGAAACGTCCCGAGGCCACGCTGGCTCTGCTGACCGCGATTGGTGAAGGCAAGCTCGATCCCAAGACCATCGGCCCGGGCAACATCGCCCGTTTGCGCACGCATCCGAACAAACAAGTCGCCAAACAGGCGAATGCGATGATCGACAAGCTCAACCCGAATGCGAAGGCAAAGAACGAACTCCTCGCTCAGCTCGCACCCGAGGTGGAGAAGCCCGGCGATGCGGTGAAGGGCAAGATGCTCTTCACGGCGGCCTGCGCTGTTTGCCACAAGCTCGGCGATGTCGGATTGCGCGATGTCGGCCCGCAACTCACCGGCATGGGCGCACATGGCCCGGCGGAGTTGCTCATTCACATCATCGATCCGAATCGCGAGGTCGATCCCACTTTCTGGGCCTGGAATATCACCACGAAAAAGGGCGAAACGCTCGCCGGAGTCATCACCACCGAAAATCAGGCCAGCCTGACACTGCGCCATCAGGGTGGTGATGTGGAGATCAAAAAGGCCGACATCGCCACACGCGAAAACACCCGCCGCAGCCTCATGCCAGAAGGTCTCGAAGGCCTAGGCGCAGAAGCCCTGCGTGACATCCTCGCCTTCATCTGCGGTGGCGAGCAGAAGTTCCGCGTCATCGACCTGCGCACCGCTTACAATGCCGACAGCCGCAGCGGCATCTACGCCAGCGAGGATGACAAGAATGGAACCGTCACACTGCACAAATTTGGCAACGTCACTGTGAATGGCGTGCCGTTCTTCATCATGGACCCCGAGAAGTCACAAACTGGCGCGAGCATCATCGCGCTCAAAGGCGGCCCCAAAGACAGCTTTGCGCAGAATCATCCCGAGACCGTCGAGATTCCCGTGAACGCCACCGCAGCGAGCCTGCACATGCTCGGTGGTGTCGCAGCCTGGGCCTGGCCCTACGGCGGCGATGACAAAATCGGCCAGCCCGCGATGACGATCCATGTCGAGTATGCCGATGGCGACAAAGAGAACATCGTGCTGAAGAACGGCGAGCACTTCGCCGACTACATTGGCAAAGCCGAAGTGCCGCTGAGCGACGACGCGGGCGACTTCACGCGGCGTGGTCAGCTGCGTTACCTCGCGGTGAATTTAAAGAAGCGTGCTCTGCTGAAAAAGATCACGCTCGAAACCAGCCGTAGCATCATTTGCCCCTGCACCGTGGCGATCACCGCGAGTGCTGAGCCTGTAGCGCGGAATTCCAATTCCGCGAAAGCTGCCGCAAAAACGCCAGAGACTCGGAATCAGACTTCCGAGCTACAACCCAAAGAAGGCGGCAAAGGCGACGGCCCACTCGTTCCCGCCGCGCCAGTCGTCTGGGAAGCCGACAAAACCAAAGTCCTCGTCATCGGCGGCGGCAGCTCGCACAACTTCGCCGAGTTCTTCGGCAAGACCGACGTGACCACGCTCAAAGCCGCCGGATTCACCGTACACTACACCGAAGACCGCGACCAAGCCGCCAGCGAACTCGCCAACGCCGATGTCGCCATTATCAGCGTGAACCGCAAATTCTTCGATACCGCCGTCTATCGCAAAGCACTCATGGATTTCGCCGCCGCAGGCAAAGGCATCATCATGTTGCACCCCGGCACTTGGTATGGATTCCAAGGCTGGCCCGAACTCAACGCCCAGATCGTCGGCGGCGGTGCGCGTGGCCACGACAAGATCCATCCCTTCGATGTGAAAGCCGTGAAAGCCGATCATCCCATCATGGCTGGAGTCCCCGCCAGCTTCACCGTCGAAGACGAGCTCTACTACATCAACGCCGAGCCGGATAAAATCCCCGCCGGCACCGCCAAGATCACCGTCCTCGCTGAAACCAGCCCCAGCGACAAATTCCAAGCCCCGCACCCCAGCGTCTGGATCACCGAACACCCGCAAGCCAAGATCGTCGGCATCGCCCTCGGCCACGACGAACGCGTGCATGACCTCAAACCCTACCAGCAGATCCTCACCAACGCGGTGAAGTGGGCGCGCGGAAAGTAGCCCCCGTTACTGCGCAACTGGT
Organism: Prosthecobacter sp.; assembly: GCA_041688535.1. Taxonomy (GTDB): domain Bacteria; phylum Verrucomicrobiota; class Verrucomicrobiia; order Verrucomicrobiales; family Verrucomicrobiaceae; genus Prosthecobacter. Next base: position 1,252 of record JBDNIB010000434.1, on the reverse strand, counting down.
GCTATACTCACCGCGCTCATGGACCTCTCCGCCCTCGACGCCAAACTCACGCAACTCAAGGCCCTGCGTCCGCTCGACGCCTCCGGCGTGCGGGCGCTGCGCAGCGTGTTTGACTCGTTTGAGATGGAACTCATCGCCACGAGCAACCAGATCGAAGGCAACACGCTCACGATCCGGGAGACGGCGATGGTCATCGAGAAAGGGATGACCATCAGCGGCAAGCCGCTCAAGGATCACGTCGAAGCGCTCAACCACAAAGCGGGCCTCGACTACATCAAGCAGGTCGCCACGCACGTGACGCCGATCACGCAGAAGGAAGTCCTGCGCATTCATGAGCTCATTCTCACCCGCCTCGATGACGAATGGGCGGGCCGCTACCGCAATGTGCCCGTGCGCATCGTGGGCAGCACGCATTTACCGCCGAACACACTCAAGGTGTTTGATTTGATGGATGCGTGGGAGCACAGCGCGGCGGAAGAATGGTCAAGCGTTCACCCCGTGCTCCTGGCTGCCGACTTGCACTCGACGCTGGCGGGCATTCACCCCTTCGTGGACGGCAACGGCCGTGCATCGCGTCTCGTGATGAATCTCACTCTCCTGCGGCATGGCTGGCCCGTCATCGTCATCCCCAGTGAGTCCACGCTGCGGCTCGCGTTCTACCAGGCGCTCGAAGACACTCAAACTGGCTCCAAACCGACCGCCTTCCGCGAATTCGTCGTCGCCCGCACGGACGACATGCTGGATCGTTACCTGACGGCGCTGCAGTAGCGGTTGTGCTTGAAGCGAGTGGTCTTCGACACACTCGCGCTCCAGCCAGCGTATGCCTCGCATGATTCGCATTCTTTGTTTCGGCCTCCTCGTCCTGTCGCTCCATGCAGAAAGCGTTCAGCTTGCCAAGAACGGCCGCGCCCTGCTGCCCATCGTCATCACGGACGACAATACAAAGCCCGCTGCCACAGAACTCGCCACGATGCTCCGGCGCATCACCGGCGCGGAGTTTGAAATTCAAACAGCGGCTGAAGCCAAGGGCATCCACCTCGAACTCGCGACGACTCCGACCACGCTGCAAAACCGCGAGGACTACACGCTCCGCACCGAGAAAGATCGCCTCGTCATCATCGGCCAGACACCGCAGGCGCTGGAGCATGCGCTGTGGGATTTACTGCATCGGCTCGGCTTCCGGCAGTTTCTGCCAGGGCCGCATTGGGAGATCGTGCCGCACGCGCCCACGCTGAGCATAGACGTGAATGTC
>JBDNIB010000044.1:0-5511 GCA_041688535.1 Prosthecobacter sp. | reverse complement strand
ATCGCCACGAACGCCTCCGGTGATCCGCAGAAGTCCGCGCTTCTTCAAATCTGCGGCCCAGGCATTCAAATCGTCCATTGAAAGCATCGGATCGCCGCCGCCGATGATGACGAGATCGCCTTCGATCACGCCTTCTTTGATTGGCGCGGTGGACTTCAGTTCGGTCGTGAAATGGAAGTCGGGGCCCAGCACCTCAAGTGCGGTAGCGGTGGTGAGGGTTTTGAGGGTCGAAGCGGGGATGAAGGCAGTTTCGGCATTCTCATCCATCACGACCTCACCTTTGGCGTTGAGAAGGCTGAAACCGATCGCGGATCCGGCAAGTGCCGGGTCTTCACGAGCTTCCTTCAGGATCGTCTTGAGTGCGTCATACGGAGTCGCCACGGGTACGACGGGGGCCGGAGGAACGGTCACCACCAAGGGTAAAAGCAAGGGAACCGGCACGATCACCTGAAGCGGAACCGGTCTTTGCACCACCTCGGCGCGATGGCGGATCAGCAGCGATGCAATCAGAGCCGAGCCCAGCAGCAGGATGACGATGTTTTTACGCATGGGCAGATTGTAGCCGGAAACGGGCCGGGGCCAAGCGAGGCGCTGCAAATCTAAAGCACGGACAAGGTGGCGCGGAGCTACGCGTGTGTTCTTCGCTTGCCGGATCACTTGAGAGAACTAACCTCACCGTCATGTTCGAACTGGCCCCCGAAAAATGGACAATGCAGGGAATCCTGTGGGGCTTTTTCGTTTTCGGAGCGCTGATTGCAGGCAGCGGGCTGATATGGAGCGCCAGTACGGCATGGTTTCTTTACAGCTCTGAAAAAACCACCGGCGTGATCGTCGATGTGATCGCCTTTCAGAGCAGCCAGAGCGGGGAAGACTCAAGAACACAGCAGGTCACCAGCTACTACCCGGTGGTGGAGTTCCGTGATTCTCGGGGCGGCGTCCATCAGTCCAAATCATCACGGGCGGCCCGCTCCGATCACTTCAAGCGCGGTGATGAAGTGGGAGTTTATTACGATCCCAAAGATCCCACGCAGACATTCATCCAGAACACGTGGATGCTGTGGTTCACCCCAGGCGTGGTGTTGGGTGGAGGGCTGATCTGGATGCTTTTCGTGAGTTGCGTGCTGATTTTCACCAAACGATTTGATGTGAGCTTCGCCCAAGACAAAGCGCGGCTTTTCAGCGAGATGGCAGCCAAGGCCAAAGCGAAACCCAGCAACGATTCCTCCAGCCAATGAAACCCGAAAAAGTGAAATTCATGCTGATGGCCGCCGACATGAAGCGGGCCGTGAGTTTTTACCGCGATGTGATCGGCCTGGAGGAGGTTTTCGTGAGCGATTTCTGGACGGAACTGCGCTTTGGGGACGCCATCATCGCGCTACACGGCGGCTATGACGGTTCGCGAAATCCGACGGGGTTGAGCTTTCAGTATGAAGACGTGCTGGCAATGGCGGACAAGATCGCCCAGGCGGGCGCGAAGATCCTGCAAGCACCCCAGCAGAGGGACGGCGAGCCGATTCTGCTCGGCGTTTTCCGAGATGCGGAGGGGAACGAGGTGTTCATCACGCAGTATGTGGGGTGAATGGGGATTGCGGAATGTGTAATGCCGATTAACCAAAGGCTGACCGATGCACACGACCTTCATCCCCACGCTTGACGCCCTCCCGGCGCGTAAATCGCCGCTGATGGAGCGGTTTGCGGCCTTGCTGGAGCCGAAGGGGCCAACGCAGATCGAGGCGATGGCGAAGGAATCGCGCATGATCACGCGGCGGAACTTTGGGCGGACCATGCGGTTGTTTGCGCCGCTGTATGTCTCCAATGAATGCGTGAACAACTGCAGCTACTGCGGTTTCTCGCGCGACAACAACGCGATCCTGCGCGTGACGCTGACGGTCGAACAAGTCGTGGCCGAGGCGAAGCATCTGGTGGCGCAGGGCTTTCGCAATATCCTGCTGGTGGCGGGTGAGCATCCGAAATTTGTGAGTGATGGCTACCTGGAGGAATGCATCCGGGCCATTCGTGACTTTGTGCCGACGATTGGCATTGAGGTCGGGCCGATGGAGGCCCCCGAGTATGAGCGCATGGTCAAAGCGGGTGCGGAAGGTTTGGTCGTGTATCAGGAGACCTATGATCGCGGCATTTATGCCGATATGCACACGGCGGGGCCGAAGAAGGACTTCGACTGGCGGCTGGCCTGCCCGGAGCGTGGTTATGCGGGCGGATTTCGCCGCATCGGCATCGGCGCGCTGTTTGGTTTGAGCGACTGGCGGGTCGAAGCGTTGCGTTTGGCCGCTCATCTGGAGCATCTATACAAGCACTGTTGGAAATCGAGCTTCACCGTGGCGTTTCCCCGTCTGCGACCTGCGGCGGGAGGTTTCACCCCGATGACGGATTTCCCGGATTGGGCGCTGGTGCAGACGATCTGCGCGTATCGCATCATCTTTCCTGAAGTCGGCATCATCTTGAGCACGCGTGAGTCCGCACCGCTGCGCGATGCGCTTGCACCACTGGGCATCACGGTGATGAGCGCGGGCAGTCATACAGAGCCGGGCGGCTACACGGGTGCGGGGAGCGACGATCTGCATCTCACCGTGCGTGGCAAACGTGTGGAGGTCGAAACAAAGGACGGGACGAATCGTGCCGAAGGTCAGTTTGGCATCGCGGATCAGCGTTCACCGCACAGTGTGGCGGAAATGCTGCGGCACCAGGGGCTTGATCCGGTCTGGAAGGATTGGGATGCTTCGATCCTTGCCGCGTAAACTCACCCATTGTCATGAAGATCACATTGAACGGAGAGAAACGTGAATTGGTTGAGCCGCAGACGGTGAGGTCGCTGCTGGAAATCATCGGCCTCAGCGGCAAGCCCGTGGTGGTGGAGCAGAATCAGATCGCCTTGCTGCCGCGCGAGATTGATTCAGCGACCGTGAATGACGGCGATGTGATCGAGATCGTGCAGATCACGGCGGGGGGATAGCTGGGAAATGGCGAAACCAGAATGACGAATGAGGAGCCGAGCAAAGCGAGACAGACGACTGCAAGGAGTCCAAAAGGTGAGCGCAGCGAGTCAATGCGGCGGGGTGCCGGTGGGTTGGTAGATCGGTGACTCCGTAGGTCAGTGACGATACGTCGGAATATTCCGACGTTTGGAGGCCCAACGGGCCGAAGGATTCAGCCCAGGGTGAAAACCCTGGGTTTGCGCGTCACGATCACCGATTCACGCAAGGCTTTCATTTCTGATCTCCACCATAGTTGTGCCATCGTTGCCCTTTTTGAGAGTCGGAGTGATCTTTGAAAAGACAAACTCTCCAACGCGACCTTGGTAGCCTTCCGTGAGAACTGATTCTCCTGACTCGACTTTGGTGATCGAATGAAAGCCTTTCCGATTTGAGTTTGCTCCGAAATAAGAAACAAATTCATCCAGTTCGGTCTTGGACAGACAATTCCAATCAAGATCAGCTTTCATCACCAATCCTTCATTGGACACACTCATCAAAGGCTTCGTCACTCGTGCTGAAGCTACTTGGGAATCCCAGAGCCAGACAACCACACCAAGACAAACCAATAATGTGATGATCCAAACTGAGCCGTGGAAAAGTCGGTTCATGATCAATCAATCAAACCGCCACGCCTGCATACCCATGCCCACTGGAACAGAGGCGGAAGAGGTGGTTGCAGACTTCGTGGGCGGCGAGGATGCCGGTGCGAGGGAGCTGGTCGAAGTCGCCGATGAGGACGGGCCAGTCGGCGCGGTCTTCGGGGATGCGGCCGTGGGAGCCTTTGACGAGGGTGGCATCGAGCGGGATGACGTCCATGAGCATGCGCTGGCCGAGGGCTTTGTTGGCGAGCTTGGCTGCGATCTTGAGCTTGGGCCACTTGATGGTGGGATCGAGGAAGAGCTCGGCGGGGTCGTAGCCGCATTTGCGGTGGATATCGACGCAGCGGGCGAAGTCGGGGGCTTTACGGTCGTCCTGCCAGTAGTAGTAGGTGAACCAGCTTTTGGCATCGGCGATGGCGATGAGATCGCCACTGCGCTCATGATTGAGGCCGAAGAGATGTTTTTCCATCTTGCCGAGCACCTGGGCGACGCCGGGGGTGGCTTCGAGAGCACCGCGCACGTTGGCGAGGATGCTGGGATCATTGACGTAGATATGTGCGACTTGATGATCGGCGATGGCGAAGGCTTTGGAGCCGCCGAGGTCGAGAGTTTCGCGGCCGAGTTCGTCTTTGATGCTGAGCCAGCCGCGCTCGCGGAAGACGCGGTTCAGGTGGACGGGTTGTTCCACATTGGTGATGCCGTATGCGGAGAGGAGGACGACTTTGATGTTTCGCGTTTCGTAGAAGCGAATGAGGTCGCCGACGACATTGTCGATCTGGCGGAGATCGAAACGAATTTTCTCCATGTCGATGCCGACGCGCTGGAGGTTGTAGTCGAGGTGGGGGAGGTAAACGAGGGAGAGGCCGGGCCAGTGCTTTTCCTCGATCCATTTGGCGCTTTCAGCGATCCAGATGGAGGATTTGATGTCGGAGCCAGGGCCCCAGAAGTGGCGGAAGGGAAAGGGGCCGAGGTCTTTTTTGATGCGATCCCGCAGCGGCATGGGCTGCGTGTGGATGTCGAAGACCTTGCGACCATCAGCCGGATAAAGCGGGCGCGGCGTGATGGAGATGTCCGCGGTGGAGTACATGTTGAACCACCAAAACAGCTTCGCGCAGGTGAACTGGGGATCGACGCGGCGGAGCGCCTCCCACAATTTTTCGCCGTGCATGAGCTGCTCGGGCTGCTTCCAGAAGCGGTGCTCGGCGTAGTCGCGATCATACCAACCGTTGGCGACGACGCCGTGGTCGCGGGCAAGTCTGCCGGTCAAATACGTTGCCTGCGCGGTGCAGGTGACGGCGGGCAGCACAGGTTCGATGAGCGTGGAGCGGTTGCGCTCCAAAAAAGCACGAATCGCCGGGGTGTGCTCGCCGATGAGCCGTGTGGTAAGGCCGACGACGTTGAGGATGGCGGTGCGTTGCATGGTTCGGTTCTCTGTTCGCTGTTACGGTTTGCGTTCGTAGCACAGAAACAGAGAACGGCGAACCGGGAACTGCCAACCGGTCACCACAGCATCGCAGCGACGACGTAGGCCACCTTGCAGACGTAGTGCAGAGCTTGGTCCTGATTGAAGGTGGTCCAGTTCTCACACTTGGCGAAGTCGATGATCCAATGAAGGACGAACTCGACGAGGCAGACGATGAAGCAGCCAGTGATGACCCAGATCATGGCGGCATGCAGCAGGCAGTGGGCGGTCATGCACCAAGGCCAGATGCTCCGGGGGCACGAGGTATCCTGCAGTTTTTGCAGAAGATGCCGGTTTTTGCAGGTGGAGAGGAACTCGCCCTGCAACGGGTAATCCATGAGCGCATGGCCCGCGAACAGCAGAAAAATGACCTGGATTGCCTCCAGAAGAGTGTGCGGGGGAAATGGCAGCAGGCCGTGCACGGGTGTTTTACCTATTTACAGGCTATGGACCTCCT
>JBDNIB010000433.1:0-7266 GCA_041688535.1 Prosthecobacter sp. | reverse complement strand
GATGACACCGCCGTCGCCGCCGCCAATCACAGCCGCACCGCCCTCTTCGTCACCATCCCCGACACCTGCCCGCTCCCCGTCATCGACGCCTACCGCCTCCTGGCGCAGAAGCTCGACCCCCCCCACCCCCTCCTCCTCAAGGACACTTTCCAACCCACAACCATCAACCATCAACCATCAACCGCGCTGCTGTCAGCAGCAGCGAACCTCGGCTCCCTCCTCTGCGACGGCATCGGCGACGCCGTCCTCATCCAGGGCGAGCCCGCCCCCGGCCAATCCCTCCGTCTCGCCTACCACATCCTCCAGGCCGCCGGAGCCCGCATTTTCAAGACCGACTACGTCGCCTGCCCGAGTTGCGGCCGCACCCTCTTCAACCTCCAGGCCACCACCGCCCGCATCCGGGCCAGCACCGATCATCTCAAAGGCGTCCGCATCGCCATCATGGGCTGCATCGTCAACGGCCCCGGCGAAATGGCCGACGCCGACTTCGGCTACGTCGGCGGCGCACCCGAGAAGATCAATCTCTACGTCGGCAAGACCGCCGTGAAGTTCAACATTCCCGAAGCCGAAGCCGTCGAGCGCCTCATCGACCTCATCAAAGAGCACGACCGCTGGTTTGACGCGCCCGTGGCGGCGTGAATTATCAGCACGCCCTTGAATATCCGCCACAACGATGAGAATACACCGCGCTTAAACAGAATAGGAGGAATCACCGTCTTGAATGCCAAACACATCACCGACCTGACGCTCGAAAACTTCCGAGGATTCAGCAAACTTGAGCTGCACGGTTTTCAAGCAGTGAACCTCATCGTGGGGCAGAACAACGTCGGCAAGACCTCGCTGCTGGAGGGGATTGTTTTAGCTTCTGATGCCACGTCTTTTCAACGAATTGCCGGACTCCTTCACGGACACGCCACAGTTTCCGAGCATGGAGAAGAAATACACAATGATCCACGATTCGAGAGATGGCTTATTAAAGATGCGGAGGAATCTTTGACTGCTTCCATTGACGCTAGTGGCACCACTTTTAGCAGCTCTTTAGTCTTGAAAAGGGTGACTAACTCCTATCAACCAAGTCAAGAGGAATGGCCGCTCACAATCCACCAGTCCGATCGTTTGCATGTCGTTCAAAAGAATGAGCGACAGAGTTTGCGTGTTCGCATTGTCTCTGTTCTTCCTTTTTCCGCTCAGTCGATCGTCGCAACCGTCGGCAACGCACTCCGCAAACGACAAGGAGAGGACCTAATTCACAAAGTACTCCAGAAAATTGACCCAAGGATTCAGCGCATCCGGGTCGATCCCGTAAAAGAAGGCAACATCGTCGCGGTGGACATCGGACTGTCGGAGATGATCCCGATCACACAGGCCGGGCAGGGCGCGGTGCGGCTGGTGAGTATGCTGGCGGAGTTGATCGGCGAAAATGCGCAAATCTGCATCATTGATGAGATCGAGAACGGCATCCACCACACCGCGCTCAAGGATGTGTGGCGCGGCGTAGCGGAAATATCCGCCGCGATGGGCGTGCAGGTCTTTGCCACCACGCACAGTCAGGAATGTCTGGCGGCGGCTAACGAAGTTTTCTTCTCCGACGACTCAACTCAGAAAAAAGACTTCGCCCTGATCCAATTGATGCGAGTGAAGGATCAAGTAACCGGTAAAGTGCTGAGTGAAGCCCGTGTAAACGACGCGCTGGACAACGAAATCGAACTGCGCTGATCATGAAGCCTGGGGTTCCAAAAATCCACGAATGCCCACATGTGCTGATCGTCGAGGGACACAGCGACCTGCTCTTTCACGCCGCCTTTTTGCACCACTTGGGTGGACTTAAGGGCGTGTTCATCCAAGAGTTCAAGGGCAAGAATAAAATCCTCAACCGCATTTTGCTGGGCGATTTCCTCAATGAGAAGCTCCGGGCGGAGAAAGCCAGCATTGGCATTATCGTGGACGCCGACACCAACCCCCAAAGCACCGCTCGTTCAGTGCAGGATCATCTGAAGATCGTCACAGGCCGTGAGGTGAGTGAGGGACAATGGCAGGAATTGGAAGGCGAGGCCCGTCTTGGCTTCTTCATCGCACCAGAGCCGAACTTGCCGGGAGAGGTGGAGACGCTGGCCTGGAACGCTCTCCCAGCAGACCAGCAGCACGTCGCCATGAAACAATTGGTGATCGACTATCTGCAAAAAATGGCGGACCTTGGCTGGACCGCACATAGCCCCGACAAAGCAAGAATCGGCGCTTATCTAGCTGCCGCATACGATGAGGATCCAAGACTTGGTCCGGGCGCGCGCGAAGGGAAATTCAACTTCGATTCGCCCGGCTTCGACAGGCTACGCGCTTTTTTCAAGCCGTTGCTGCCTCAGTCTGAATGACCACTTAAACCACCATGGCCTGCATCGTCAACGGTTTCGCAAAAAACAGCCAAAACGGAGTCATTTGAGTGCTTCATCAATCTCATCAAGTAGCATGATCGTTGGTTCGATGCTCCCGTGACTGCCTGACGCCTGCCTCTTGCAGGTGCTGCTTGCCAGGCTGAGTTGGCGGCTATGAAAACGTCGTTCCTGTTGGCATCGTGTTTCTTCGATTTGATCAGCATTGCGCTGGCAAACGCGCCCATCATGGCGGGGCCGGGATCAAGCGCGTGGATTTGTCTGCCGCCGACGTGGCGCATGTGGCGGTGTTTGCAGAATAGATGCGGCTTGCCTTGCGCGTAGGAACTGATCACGATGCCGCTCCCATGAATTTCCGCTGCCTGCTGCTTCTAAATTTCGCCGCTGTCAGTGCATGGCCGCTGCTGGCGGCTGATCCGCTGCGTGCGCGGGGAATCGGCCGCTGGAGGCATCCGCTCATGCGCTGGTCGGCGGACAGGTGGTGATGAGTCCGGGCAAAGAATTGGCGAAAGGCACCATCATCCTGCGCGATGGCCGCATCGTGGCTGTGGGCGCTGATGCGGCGGTGCCGCCGGATGCACGAGTGCATGACATGACCGGCTGCACGATCTATGCGGGCTTCATTGACGCGCATGTGTCCTTCTCAAAATCCGGCAGCACGCGCGACAACACGGCGGATGAAGGCCCGCCGGTCACGGACACGCAGGATCTCACCTCCGGCGCGGGCAGCGGCTTTCTCGGCGTATCGTCTGCGGCGGGCGATCCTGGCACGAAGTCCGTGCTGACGCCTGTGCGCCGCATGGCGCGTGAGTATGCGCCGGACAAAAAAATCACTCGATGCGCTGCGTGCGGAGGGCTTCACGGCGGCGAACATCGTGCCTGATTACGGCGTCATGCGCGGTTCGAGCACCTTCGTGGCGCTGTCAACGAGCGATCCCGATGTGGCGATCCTGCGTCCCGACACGTTTCAACACGTCGCGCTGGATGTGCCGCGCGCGGAACGCGGTGATGATCCGATTTCGCGGCCAGGGGCGTATCCGCGTTCGCTGATGGGTGTCATCGCAGTGGTGCGGCAGACGTTCTTCGACGCGCAGTTTCAAGCCGCTGATCTGGCGCATTACGCCGCGCATCCGCAGGGCCGGCCACGGCCCAAGTTCGACACCGGCCTGGAGGCACTGCAACCTGCGGCACGCAAAGCCATGCCGGTGCTGTTTGAACCGGCCAGCGTGCTGATGATGGATCGTGCGATGCAGCTCGCGCAAGAACTCGGTGTACAGCCAGTCCTGCTCGCCACCGGCCAGGAATGGCGCAGGCCCGAGCTGGTGCGTGCTGCCAAAACCGGCTTCATCGTGCCGGTGGATTTTCCCGAGGCGGCGAAACTGCCGGAAGACGACGACTGGCGCGTCATGTCCTACGATCTGCTGCGCGCCTGGGATCATGCGCCGGGCAATCCGGCGCTGCTGCGCAACGAAGGCCGCGAAATCGCGCTGACCACACATGGACTTGCCAAAAAGACCAGTTTCCGCGCCAATGTGCGCCTCGCCATCGCTCGTGGCCTGAGTGAGAACGATGCACTGGCCGCGCTGACCACCATGCCGGCCAAACTATGCGGCGTGGCCGATCAACTCGGCTCTATCGAGCCAGGAAAGCTCGCGCATCTCACCGTGGTCGAGAAAGGCCGCTACTTCGATGAAGACGCCCGCGTGCGCGAGGTCTGGGTGGATGGCCGGTTGTTCTCTGGGCCGATCAAAGACGACAAAAAGAAGAGCGACGATACCAAGCCAGACACGAAGAAGGAGAAGCAGGCATTGCGCGCCCAGCTCACCGCCGCGCCCGCGCAAACGGATCGCGGGCCGATCCTCGCACCGAAGTCCGTCCTGATCAGGAACGCCACCATCTGGACTTGCGCCCCACCACCAGCGCCAAAGTGCCCGCGTGGGAGGCCATGCTGCCCGTGCTGCGCGGTGAACTGCCGCTCATGATTCACGCACAAGGCTTGCGCGAAATCCGCAGCGCTTTGAAATGGTCCGAGTCACAGCCGCGTCTGCGCATCGTCATCGTCGGTGGCCGTGATGCCTGGATGCTCGCGGCGGAACTCGCGCAGCGGAAAATAGCCGTGATCTACACCGAAGTCTTTGACCTGCCAGCGCGTGGCTCCGACGCCTACGACGTGCAGTTCTCCGCGCCCGCTGTGCTGCACCAAGCGGGTGTCACCGTTGCCATCAGCGAGGGTCTCGACCGCGCCAGCGCCTCCGGCCAGCGCAATCTGCCTTACATCGCCGCACAGGCCGCCGCGTTTGGTCTGCCCACTGATGCGGCACTCGCCGCGATCACGCTGATTCCCGCCCAGCTTCACGGCATCAGCGACACACTCGGCAGCATCGAACCCGGCAAAGATGCGTCCCTGTTCACCGCCTCAGGCGACATTCTCGACATCCGCTCTGAAGTGAAGCAGCTCTGGATCTCCGGCGTCGAGCAATCCCTCGAAACAAGACACACACGGCTGGCGGCGAAGTATCGCGCACGGCCGCCGGCGAAGTGATCCTTGATCAGTGCGACTGGCCCGACAAAGCAACGCGCAGGCGGCGAACGGCCTCCGCGTTTGATTCGAAGGCGAAGTCGGCCAGCGGCACGTCCGCCAGCGAGCAGATCAGGGTTTCCATCACCTCCGCAGGCTGCATCACCACGCTGCTGAAGTCCGGCACGCGAGCGACGAAGCACAAGTCGATCGTGGGCCATTCATAGCCTTGGAACAGATAGCGGTTGTTGAGCGAAACGAGGTAGGTGAACGCACTGGCGGGCAGCTCAAGGCCCACCTCCTCGCAAGTCTCACGCGCGGCGGCCATCTCGCCGGTTTCCTCCGGTTCGATCACGCCGCCGGGTAGGCCGAGTTTTCCGAAACCCGGTTCATGGGCGCGGCGGATGATGAGGATGCGGTCCTGCGCATCGAGCAGTAGCGCCACCGCAGCAGGAATGGGGGTGATGAAGTGCCGCTGACCGCAGACGGCGCAGGCAAATTCGCGTTCACTGGTCGCGATCCAGCCGCTGCCGCCGCAGTTGCTGCAAAATTTGAAAGGGGAGTCAGCCATGCGGCTTCCCCTGCCGTCGAAGCGCCCGCCATGCCAGTAGAAACACCAGCACGCAGACGGCTTTCATCACGAACAGCCACCAGGGTTCCCACCACGCGCCGGTTTGCACCTCGATGAGATCCGAGATCCCGAACGCCGCAAAGGCCAGCGGCAGTAGCCAGCGCCAGGGCCGTCCCATGCGGCCCCGCAGGACCAGCGCGAACGCCATGACGAACCATAGTCCCGCCTCGACGTAGTTGAACAGGGCGTGAATCGAGAGTGCGGCATGGTCCAGCATACTGTGAGGCTCCCAGATCGTCACTCGTAGCGCAAGACCCGAACCGCGTGATTTCTTCACATCAAGCCTTGGCGCAGGCGACATCCTTTGCCACAGTGGCTCTTCATTCCTCACCATGAGCGACTCGCTGCTGCAATCCTGGCTCCGCCTCCCCGACGGGGAGCGCCATGATTTGGACGGCACTTGTAGCCTCGGCCGGGCACCGGACAACGCGCTGGCGCTGCCAGGCAATGAGGTGTCCCGCCGCCATGCGATCATTCAGGCCCAGGGGGAGCGTGAATTTTGGCTGGTCGATCTCGGCAGCGCGAATGGCACCTGCGTCAATGGCCGCCGCATCTCGCAGTCGGTGCGCCTGCACAACGGCGACCTCATCCGCATCGCCAATTACGAGTTGGAGTTCGCCACAGAAATTCTCAGCGCCATGCATCCGGCGGGCCAGCAGGTGATGGCCTCCACGATGATCCACATCCGTCAGGCGCAGTGCTGGCTCATGGTCGCGGACATCATCGGCTCCACCCAACTCGCGCAGACGCTCCCCGGCGCGCAGTTTCCGCGCATGACCGGCTCCTGGTTCAAGAACTGCCGCCAGATCATCGACGAATGCGGGGGCCACATGTCGAAGTATCTCGGCGACGGCTTCTTCTGCTACTGGGACGACACCGAGGACAGCACCATCCAAGTGCGGCAGGCGGTGGCAAAGCTCTATGAGGCGCAATTGAAGGCGAATCCGCCCTTCCGCGTGGTGCTGCACTTCGGCGGCGCGGCGCTCGGCACCGTACCGACGATGAACGAGCTCAACCTGCACGGCCCGGAGGTGAATCTCGTCTTCCGCGTCGAAAAAGTGGCCGCAGGTTTGAAACAGAACGTGCTCTTCACCGAAGCCGCCGTGAAACGCATGGCGGCGGAGCGCGAGGTCCGCCTGGTGGGCGAATGCGCAGTGGAAGGCTTTGCCTCGCAGTACAAGTTCTACACGCCAGGGGCGTGAGCTGTGCTGCCTTGGCGTAGCCCCACATTAAGCGCTTGCCATTTTCCGCGCTCTTTCGTAAAAAGCAGCCCGTATGGCTGACGATCCCGCTCCCGCCTCCGAAACGCCACCCCCGCGCACCACGGGTGGCGAGCACTTCCGTTGGGAGCCGCCATCTGCCGCAGAACTCCAGGCCACCATGCCCGGCTACACCATTGAAAAGCTCCTCGGTCGTGGCGGCATGGGTGCCGTGTATCGCGGGGTGCAGACCAATCTCGATCGGCCCGTCGCCATCAAGATATTGCCTCCGGGCGTGGAGAAAGAAGACCCCAGCTTCGCGGAGCGCTTCAAGAGCGAGGCCAAGCTCATGGCCAAACTCAATCATCCGGCGGTTGTCACCGTGTACGACTTCGGCACCACCAGCGCCGGGCAGCTTTACTTCGCCATGGAGTATGTCGATGGCACCGACGTCTCCCGCATGATCGCCGAGCAGAAGAAGCTGCCGCAGGACTACGCCCTCGCCATCCTCGCCCACATGTGCGATGCCCT
>JBDNIB010000432.1:0-2617 GCA_041688535.1 Prosthecobacter sp. | reverse complement strand
TTGTATGCCGTCAACGCAGGCGGCTCTAGCTCAGATTTGCGAATGCGCTTCATACTATGCCATCAGGGTGTTGGACGCAGCTTCGATTCAAGACGGCGAATGAGTAGATCGGCGCGCATTAGATCTGGCTCGGGATAACCCTGCGCCCAATCAGCGAGAAATTGGCGATGCGAACGAACGTTGTCCAAGTTACCCGCATCAATGGCGGCAAACAATTGGGTTACCGTTTGTGCCACCTCATTTTTAGGAGGGCGTAAGCTCTGCACTCCCATCACTTCAGCGGCCACCTCAGGGCTGCGTGCTCCATACGTCGGCATCGCGCATGGGTAAATTTTGCCATCTCGAACGATGGAAATGCATTCTGCACGGACTGTCGTGAGAACTTCCTGGCTATGGGTGGTCAGGATGATCTGGGTATTGGGGAATGTCTGCTCCAAACTGGGAACGATCTTTTGCTGCCAAAGCGGGTGAAGGTGCAGATCGACCTCGTCGATGAGAAGAATAGCTTCAGAGGCAAGCGGGTTTTCCAGATGGGGGTTCGCCTGCGCCAATCGGCGAGCGAAGTCCATGACCAAAGCCAACATGGTCCGATAACCATCGCTTAACTGTTCGGCATAAAGATCGGTTATTGAACCATCTAAATTTCTTCGACTTAGTGCGAAATGAAGTGGATGCCTCGTAATTCGAGGCCGACTGAACTCAGGGAGCATGGACAGGATTGCGTTACGCACAGCCTCAAGAACCGGCAGTTTGAAACGATGATCCTGCTTTTCGTTTTGTGTCGCCAGTTCATCTCGTTCCATCGCAAAAAACCATTCGAAAGCGTCTTTGAATCGACTAACCGGATCGAGTGCATATTTGAGTCCTGCAACTCTTGTGAAGCCGTTTTGAAAGCTGCGCTGCCGCTGCGGGATGTCAATTACGGCTCGGCTGGTCCCGTAGTAAGCAAACACTGGTATGCTACCGCCAGTGCGTTCCGCCACCTGAAAGACATCTTCATCTAAAGCCTCGTGGAGTTGCTTATAACCAATTAGCTGCGGAAGCATGGATTTCGTCCGCTTTGATTTGTCGCGGAGGAGATGCGTATCCCAATTCACTACTGAGCCATTCAGGCGGCCGCTAAAGAGCAAGTGGCAAAACGGCTTTTCTGGTGTGCCATCCAATGCTGCTGCAACTGAATTGGCATGCTGTGGGCTTTCCATGATGTCGAGCAAACCACGCTTCTTACCACCCGGCGTTTGGCCAAATTTTCTTGCAATGGGAGCTAACCCCAGGGCAATCGCATCTAAAATGGCAGATTTCCCAGCCCCATTGTCGCCTACAAAGACGTGCACATTCACTTTCGGGTCGAAGTGAATCGCGAGCGATTCAAAACATCGGAAGTTCGTTAATTGGACATCAATAAGTCTCATGGTGGCTCAATCATTCTTCATGCTGATTACCATTTCGTCCAGCAGAGAGCACATGGATTGATCTCTGAACAGCTCCGACTTACAAATCGCCCACCGGCAGCCACTTGCGCTGCTCCCAGCTTTGCAGGCCGAGTTCAGCGAGTTGCACGCCTTTGGCACCCTCACGCAGCGTCCAAGGGAATGGCGAGCCGACGGCGACGTGCTTGAGGAACTCCTCCCACTGAATCTTGAAGGCGTTGTCGTAGGTCGTGGTGTCCGGCACTTCCTGCCAGCCACCGAAGAAATCAATCGGCTGGTCGATGTCAGGATTCCATGTCGGACGCGGTGTGGTGCCGATGCTCTGCACCCAGCATTTGCGCAGACCGACGATGGCGCTGCCGTGCGTGCCATCGACCTGCATCGTCAGCAGGTCATCACGGCGCACCCGCACGGTCCAGGAGCTGTTGAACTGGCAGATGACACCGCCTTCGCACTCAAAAGTGGCGTAGCAGGCGTCATCGCTCGTAGCGTCATAGGCTTTGCCGCGCTCGTCGATGCGCTTTGGCAGATGCGTGGCCCCCATACAGCTCACGGCCTTCACCTTGCCAAACAGGTTGTCGATCACGTAGCGCCAGTGGCAGAGCATATCGACGATGATGCCGCCGCCGTCCTCCTTGCGGTAGTTCCAGGACGGACGCTGCGCCGGCTGGTCGCCTTGCTCGCCGGTGAACACCCAGTAGCCGAACTCACCACGCACGCTGAGGATGCGACCGAAGTAGCCTTGATCGCGCAGCATGCGGAACTTTCGAATGCCACTGAGCCAGAGCTTGTCTTGCACACAGCCGTTCTTCACGCCCGCGTCTTCACAGAGTTTGGCAAGCCGCAGCGCCTCACTGGTCTCCACCGCTGTTGGCTTCTCGCAATAGATCGCCTTTCCGGCCTGCACCGCCTTTTCGATGAACCCGGCACGCTGCAAGGTGCCGGAGGCGTCGAAGAAGATCTCGTCATCCTTGTTGGCCAGCGCGGCATCCACATCCGTGGTGAAACGCGTGATGCCCGTGCGCTGCGCGAGCGCCTGGAGCTTGTCGTGATTGCGCCCCGTGAGGATCGGATCAGGCATTAGGGTAAGATCATCGCTGACCTTGAGGCCGCCCTGATCGCGGATCGCCTTGATCGAGCGGATCAGGTGCTGGTTGGTGCCCATGCGTCCGGTGACGCCGTTCATG
>JBDNIB010000431.1:0-1995 GCA_041688535.1 Prosthecobacter sp. | reverse complement strand
CTCAATCTGCTGCCCATCCTGAAATCCGGCGAACCGACACCGCGCAAGGAGTGCTTCGGCGAATCCTTCGCGCATGACGTGGCGAATGTGGACAAGCCGGAGGACAGCCTGCTCTACCGCTGGGTGATCGACGGCAAATGGAAGCTGCTGCTCACCTACGACGGCAAACTCGGCCACTACGCCAGCAGCCATCCGCGCACGGAGAAGCGTCCCCAGCTATTCGACCTGCTCGCCGATCCGCATGAGGACAACAATCTCGCTGCTGCAAACCCCGAAGTCGTTGCGCGTCTCGCCGCACGCCTGCAAGCATGGTGGCCCGTCACCGAGCGCCAAGTGCTCACGAAGTGGACCGACGAACCCGGCGTTTGGAAGTAACCCCCTCGTTTGCCAGATTCGACACATCCTTTGCCGGAAATCCGGCGCACAGCTCCCGTATCAAGTTCGCACTCAACCATGAAACGCCTCCTCCTAACCCTCCTATTTTCGTCATTCGTCATTCAGCATTCGTCATTCGGCGAAGACGCTGGCTTCAAGCCTTTGTTCAACGGCAAAGACCTCACCGGCTGGGACGGCAACCCGGAACTGTGGTCCGTCGAGGACGGCTGCATCACCGGCAAGACGACCGTGGTCGATCAGTTGCCCTACAACCAGTTTCTCATCTGGCGCGGCGGCGTGGTGAAGAATTTTGAGTTTCGCGCGAAGATCAAGCAGGCCGGGAACAACACCGGCATCCAGTACCGCAGCAAGGAGCTGCCTGAGAACGGCAAATGGTCCATCGGCGGCTACCAGTGCGATATTCATCCCACCGCCGTGAACAACGCCATGGTCTATGAGGAAAAGGGCCGTGGCATCATCTGCCAAAACGGCCAGGGCGTCGTCATTGACCCGGAGGGCAAGCGCTGGCTCGCCTCCGAGCACGATCCCGTGCAGGTGGACATCGCCGAATGGCATGAGTACACCGTCATCGCGCAGGGAAACCGCCTCATTCACAAGGTGGACGGGAAAGTGACCATCGACCTGCTCGACTTCGAACTCGCAAAGCGCTCGCTGCAGGGTCTGCTCGCCTTCCAGATTCATCGCGGCCCGACGATGGTCGTGCAAATCAAGGACGTGATGCTAAAGGAGTTGCCAGATGGCGGTATGATCTCGTTTGAGAACTCACCGATTCCCAGCGACGCCCAGATCATCGAGGCCAAGAAGCCAAAGGCCAAAGGCAAGGCGAAGGCCAAGTAAGTCGAAACATGCGCGCCCGCTTATCCAGGGGCACTTCCCCTTCGTAATTTGTTAAACAACAACTCTGCACACCATGAAAAATCAGATCTGCCTGACCCTGCTACTGTCATCATTCATCTTCCCGCAAATGCTCTGCGCCCAGGGCAAGGGTAAGGGCAAAGCCAAGTCCGAGGCAAAGGCAAAAGCCAAACGCCCCGACGCTGTCGGTCCGGCCATCGGCGCGAATGTCGCCACGCCGATCTCGAACATCAAGACGCTGCCGGACTTCAAAGTGGAGCTGCTCTATTCCGTCCCCGGTGGCGATCAGGGTTCCTGGGTCAATCTTTGCACCGATGACAAAGGCCGCATCTACTCCAGCGATCAGTATGGCGGTCTCTACCGCTTCAATACCCCGGCGGCTGGCCAGACGCTCAGCGCGGGCGACGTGCAGAAGGTTCCGGCGGAAATTCGCGGCGTGAACGGCATGCTGTTTGCTTTCGGCGCGCTCTACATCGGCGTGAAT
This sequence comes from Prosthecobacter sp., assembly GCA_041688535.1. GTDB lineage: Bacteria > Verrucomicrobiota > Verrucomicrobiia > Verrucomicrobiales > Verrucomicrobiaceae > Prosthecobacter. Next base: position 260 of record JBDNIB010000431.1, on the reverse strand, counting down.
GATTACGAGAAGCAGGTGCCCAGCGGCATCTATCGCATCACCGACAGCAACAACGACCTTAACGACCCTAACGACAGCACCGAGCTGGACCTGGAGGCTGATGTGGCAGTGGAGCGGGATGCCCGCTACGTGTTCTACGAAGACAATCGCACTCGAGTGGCCTGCGGAGACGAGACCTTGTCTCCATACAACGCCGTCGGCCCCATTCACTTCGACACCAACAACGACTTCAAAATCGACCAACACGATCTGCTCCTCTT
>JBDNIB010000430.1:0-5972 GCA_041688535.1 Prosthecobacter sp. | reverse complement strand
TTATGATGAGAGTGAATATGTGTTCTGCGATTTGCAGGCCATTTATCGCCACATCCGCCAGGACGATGAAGCCGTCGCCCGCCGCTTTTTGGAAGCTGCCTACGATTCGTTCGAGTTCCTCGCGGAGAACTCGATGGCAGGCCGTGCGCGGCCTGAGTTTGCCCACGCGGACCTGCGTTCGTGGCGAGTGCAGGGTTTCCGCAAGTATCTCATTTTTTACCGCCCAGGAAACGACCGCCTGCAAATCTGGCGAGTGCTCCATGGCTCACGCGATCTGCGTGCGACGATGAAGTGAACGTCGTCACGTCCCTTCCGGCAGCGCCACATTCGGATCTTCCTTCAACACGATCTTCTTCGAGCCGCTGAGCAGCTTGATCCATTCGAGAAGGCAACCGAGGAAGATGATGGCGTGGGTGATGCGCATGACGCGGTGAGATTTCCAGCGCTTTTCAGATTTTGCGGTGTTGCCATTCTCCGCTGTTGCACCGGAGGCCGTCTTTGACCACCATGGCGGCCCGCAACCCGCTCCATCGCCCATGTCCACACTGCTTATCGCGCTCGGCGCTCTCGTACTGTACTTCATCGCCTATTACACCTACGGCCGCTGGTTGAGCCGGAAGATCTTCAAACTCGATGCGAATGCGATCACGCCGAGCGTCGAGGTGAATGACGACTGCGACTATGTGCCGACCTCGCGTGGGATCGTGTTCGGTCACCATTTCACGTCCATCGCCGGAACGGGGCCAATCGTGGGCCCGGCGCTGGCGATCATGTGGGGCTGGGTGCCGGCGCTGCTGTGGGTGCTGTTTGGCTCGATCTTCATCGGTGCGGTGCATGATTTCGGCGCGCTGGTGGTGAGCATGCGCAACCGCGGTATGACGGTGGGCGAAGTGGCGGGCCGTCTGCTGAACAAGCGAGTGCGTCTGCTTTTCCTCGTGCTGCTGCTGTTCGCGCTGTGGGTGGTGCTGGCGATTTTTGGCTGGGTGATCGCGAGCGTCTTTGTGCAGTTCCCCGAGTCGATCCTGCCGGTGTTCCTGCAAATCCCCATCGCGATCTGGATCGGCGTGAAGGTGCATCGCAAAGGCGGCAACCTGCTGTGGCCCAGCATCATCGCGCTGGCGCTCATGTATGGCACGGTGTGGCTGGGCGCGGGCTGCCCTGGCATCGCGTCGAGCGGTGGTGCGCTCGGTTCGACGATTCAATCGATCAACGCCAGCCTCGCCGCCTGGCCGATCTGGGCCTGGGTGGCGGTGCTGCTGGCTTACTGCTACGCCGCCAGCGTCATGCCGGTGTGGGTGCTGCTGCAGCCGCGTGATTACATCAACAGTCTGCAACTGGTGAGCAGCCTCGCCCTCATTGTTACGGGTCTGTTGTTTGCCGCGATGTATGGGTTCAGCGGTGGTGGTTCCGCCGTTCCGCAGACGCTGGAGATCGTCGCTCCTGCTTTCAATTTCCATCCACTGAACGCGCCGCCGATTTTCCCCTTTCTGTTTGTCACCATTGCCTGCGGAGCCATCAGCGGCTTTCACTGCCTCGTTTCCAGCGGCACTTCATCGAAGCAGATCAAGAACGAAACGGACGCGCAGTTCATCGGCTACGGCTCGATGCTGCTCGAAGGATTCCTCGCCACGCTCGTCATTCTCGCGGTCGGCGCCGGCATCGGATTTGGCTGGGGCGATGCATTCCCCGGCATGACCGGCGGTGCGCTGTGGGGTCAGGTTTACGGGGATTGGAAATCCGTCACGGGCGGCAAGGCGATCGGAGCTTTCGTGGTCGGCTCGGGTAATTTTGTGCAGGCGCTCGGCATTGAGGCCACGATGGCCAAGGCGCTGATGGGAGTGCTCGTGGCCAGCTTTGCCGGCACGACTCTAGACACCGCGACCAGGCTCCAGCGCTACGTTGTGCAGGAACTCGCCGCCACCTTCGCGCCACGTGTGTCGCCGACGGCGATGGCGGCCGAGGCTTACGATACCGAATTTGAGCGAGGCGTGGTGAAGAAAGGCTTCAGCCTGAATCCCATCGTGTGGCTCACCAACACGCACGGTGCCACGTTGTTCGCGGTGACGACTGCCTTCGTGCTGGCGCTGTTCCCCGGACCCGGCAAGGAATGGACCTGGGAGACGATCGGCACGGGTGGCCTCATGCTGTGGCCGCTGTTTGGAGCCACGAATCAGCTCCTCGCCGGACTGTGTTTCATGGTCGTGAGCTTCTGGCTGCTGCGCCGCGGCCTGCCGACTTGGTTCGCCGTGATACCGATGTTTTTCATGCTGATCATCCCCGCCTGGGCGCTAATCATCGACATGACGAAGTGGATCAACGGCGGCAGCTACCTGCTCGTCCTCGTGGGCGTCATCGTCCTCGCCGTGGAGGTATGGATGGTCATCGAAGCCTGCCTCGTCTGGCCCAAGGTGCGCGGCGTGCTTGAAGAGCCGCTACCGCCGCTGCCAGCCCGCGCGTCGTAATCCCAGTCGTCAAAGACTGCTCAATACTTCCCCGAAATCTGCGGTTACTTTTTCGCGGGTTTCGGAGGCGGTGGGGCGACGTAGGGAGGGTTGGTCATCGCGCCGGGGGCGGTTTCCTTGAGATTGGGGGTAATCTCGGCCTGTACATCGCCGAGCGCCCATTTGACACCGCCGACGAGGATGTCCTGGAAGGTGGGATTGGTCCACACGTCCTCGCGATGGCCCATGGCGGTGTACCAGACGCGGCCATCGCCTTCTTTGCGTGCCCAGGTGCTGGGATAAGCCGGGCGCTCGTATTCCTTGCCGGTCATTGCGGGCGCGTCGATCACGCTGAGCACATGGATGTCCGAATTGAAGTCCTTGAGCGAGTACCACTCCTCAATGAAGCCGTATTCCGCGCCGACTTTTTCAAAGCCGGGGAACTTGGGATTTGTTACGGTGTTTTTCGCCACTTGCTGGGCACCGTGTTTGATGAACTCGCCGCCGATGAAGCGCACATAGGGATCAGCCTTGTCGCCGTGGTTCAAATAACGCTCGGGGCCTTTTTTTGATTCATTGTCCGTGTGGAAGGTGTCGCTGGCGGAATGCGTGCCGATGAAGCCCTTGCCGCTCTTCACATAATCAAACAGCGCTTGTTTGCCTTCGACCGACATCGGCGGCTGCTTGTCGGTGCCTTCGCTACACAGATCACCGGTGGTGTAAAAAAACACGGCGTCGAACTGGGCAAGGTAGTCTTTGCTGAACTTGGAACCGTCTTTGGAGAACTCGAAGTCCCAGCCATTCTTCGCGCCGAGTTCGAGCAGGACCTTTTCAGCATAACTGGGCTGGCCGTTTTTCCATGAGATGACGCTGTGCTCAAAGCCACTCGACTTGGAGAAGAACAGAATCTTGCGTTTGGCGGCAGGAGCGGAAAAGGCGACGACGCAGGCAGCGGCGGCCAACAGGAGCGGGGCAGCAAGTTTTTTGAACATGGTGGGCGATTGTGGCGGAATTTTCAAAACAAGGCAAGGCAGTGTTGCACGCCTTGTCATTTCACGAGCACTGCGTACGATGGCGATGATGACGCGATTCCATGTCTTTTTTCTTTTGCCGCTGTGTGCGCTGCTCTGCCAGTGCGGGTCCAGTGCGGGCAAGCGCTGGGAGTACGAGCAAGTGCCGGGCAAGACGGCGATCATCATTGGTGGCAAGGCGGTGCCGCCGGCGAATGCGCCGAAGGAGGTGCTGCGGGCGATCACGGTCGGGAATCAAATTTGCACCAAACCGTACCGCCGTGGTGGCGGACATGCGAGGTTTGAGGACAGCGGTTACGATTGCTCCGGCACGACCTCGTATGTGCTGCATGCGGCGGGAGCGCTCGATGAGCCGACGGTTTCGGGCGCGTTTCGCAGCTATGGCCGAAGTGGCAAGGGAAAGTGGATCACGGTGTATTCCCGCAAGGGGCACGTCTTCATGGAAGTGGCCGGCCTGCGGCTGGACACGGGCTACAATGACCGCACCAGCACCGGACCACGCTGGTCCACGCGTTCGCGTCCGACCTCGGGCTACACCATGCGGCATCCAGCCGGGCTTTGATCCATCGCAAACCATGATTCCTGCCGAAGCCATCGTTTACCGTCCGAACGTCGCCGCCATTTTGCAGCGGGCGAACGGCGACATTTTTGTGGCCGAGCGCATCAGCGTCAAAGGCGCGTGGCAGTTTCCGCAAGGTGGCATCGACGAGGGGGAGAACGCAGAGCAGGCGATGTTTCGCGAGGTCGAGGAAGAGGTCGGCGTGAAACGCGGGCTACTGGAGATTGCGCAGCGGCGGGACGGCTATCGTTACGCGTTCACCAAGGGCCGGCTGAAGTACGGCATCTACGGCGGCCAGGAGCAGACGTATTTTTTGTGTCGCTTCCTGGGTGAGGACAAAAACTTCAATCTGGACGCGACGCATCGCGAGTTTACGAACTTCAAGTGGATCAAACCGGCCGAGTTTCAGATGGACTGGGTGCCGAAGTTCAAGCGTCACGTCTATCGCCAAGTGATGCTGGATTTTTTTGGCGTCGAGTTTGAGTAGGTGGCCTCAATTTAGCCCAAAACGCCGCATTCCCGGCGGTGGGGAGAAGTGAGAGGTGAGAGGTTGCCGTTTCAGGCTGCACTTCTGACCTCTGACCTCTTACTTCCCACGCTTCACCACAGCCCAGCTCACTCATCCGTGTCCGCTGGAGGAGCGCCTTTGGGCGGGCTCTTGCCGCCTTCGGTCTTCTCAGCGAGTTTCGCCTTCACGGCTTCTTCGATCTCGGCGTACACGATGGGATCGTTACGCAGAGCCTCTTTCGCGGCGTCGCGGCCCTGGGCGAGCTGGGTGCCCTTGTAGCTGATCCACGAACCACGCTTCTGGAGAATGTCCTGCTCCATCGCGAGATCGAGCAGGGAGCCGACATTGGAGATGCCCTCATTATACATGATGTCGAACTCGGCCTCGGTGTAGGGCGGGGCGAGCTTGTTTTTGACGATCTTCACGCGGGTGCGGTTGCCGGTGACGGTGCCGTCGGTGGTTTTGATGGCACCGATGCGGCGGATGTCCACGCGCACGCTGGCGTAGAATTTGAGCGCTTTGCCGCCAGGGGTGGTTTCGGGATTGCCGAACATGACACCGATCTTTTCACGGATCTGGTTGGTGAAGATGCAGCAAGTGCGCGCCTTGGCGATGATGGCGGTGAGCTTGCGCAGCGCGGCACTCATGAGACGTGCCTGGGCACCGACGGTGGAGTCGCCTATGTCGCCCTCAAGCTCCTGGCGGGTGACGAGTGCGGCCACGGAGTCGATGACGATGACATCCAGCGCATTCGAGCGGACGAGCGTTTCGCAGATGCGCAGCGCTTCTTCACCCGAGCTGGGCTGCGAGACGAGCAGCTCATCCATTTTGACACCGAGGCGACGGGCGTAGGCGGGATCAAGTGCGTGCTCCACGTCGATGAAGGCTGCGAGACCGCCAGCTTTTTGCGCTTGGGCGATGACGGTGAGCGTCAGAGTCGTTTTACCAGAGGATTCCGGCCCATAGACCTCCACCACACGGCCGCGCGGGAAGCCGCCGGTGCCGAGTGCCTGGTCAATGAGCAGATTGCCAGTGGGGATGATGGCGATGTCGGATTTCAGACCCTCGCCACCCATGCGCAGGATGGCACCTTCGCCGTAATCCTTCTGAATCTGCTGGATGGCGAGATCCAGGTTGCGGCCACGGGCCTCGGTGAGTTTGTCGGTTTTAGGGGTCGATTCGGCGGTTTCTTTGGGTGCTCTGGCCATAATACTGCGTATTTGAGGGTGAATAAAAGCTGTTCGGTCGAACAGAAAGCGCATTCGCCGCAAGCCGTAAAGCAGTTTTAGCCCTGAATCGCGAATATTTTGCCCCTGTTGAGGCGCGGGCGGCCGGTTTTACAGCGTTTCGAGCTGCTTCAGCATGCCGCCGTAATAACCGCCCACCATGGTGATGATGCGGTAGGCGACGTAGAGAACCACGCTGCCGTAGGC
>JBDNIB010000429.1:0-3934 GCA_041688535.1 Prosthecobacter sp. | reverse complement strand
TCCACCTCTCTGTAGTTGAAAGCCACCTGTTCTATGAACCTCCGCTCCGCCCTGCTCGCCCTCGCGGCGTTCCTCTCCCTGCTCACCGCGCCCTCCGCACGGGCGGCAGCGGGGGATCTGGATCCGCTGAATCTCAATATCACCGGCAGCTACGTGGCGGCCACGGCGGTGCAGCCGGATGGGAAGACCCTCATCGCGGGCAGCTTCACCCAGGTGCTCGGGGTGGCGCGCAGCAACATCGCCCGGCTCAATGCGGACGGGACACTGGACACGGGCTTCGATCCCAACGCGAATAGCGACGTCTATAGCGTGGCGGTGCAGGCGGATGGCAAGGTACTGCTCGGGGGCGGCTTCACCAGCTTGCAGCCCAATGGCGCGGCCTCGGCCACCACGCGCAACAACATCGCGCGGCTGCATAACGACGCCGCTACCCAAGTCCTCACCGCGCCGGACGCGACGCAAGTGCTCTGGAGCCGCAGCGGTGCCGGGCCGGAACTCTCGGCGACCACCTTTGAGCAGAGCACGAACGGCGGCACGACCTGGACCGCGCTCGGCAGCGGCACGCGCGTGGGCAGCACCGCGAACTGGCAGCTCACCGGCCTCTCCCTCCCCAGCACCGTCAGCATTCGCGCCCGTGGCCGCACGACCAGTGGCTACGGGAACGGCAGCTCCGGGCTGATCAAGCAGGTGGCGGCCTTCACCGGGCTGAACACCCCCATCCAAGACTGGCGGCAGCTCTACTTCGGCAGCACCGCGAACAGCGGCAACGCTGCGGACCTCTTCGACGCGGATGGGGATGGGCGTGGTGATGCGCAGGCGGGAAAGTAGCGGTGGATAGGCCTCCGGCCTGTCAGCGGCCCGAGGCTTCTAGCCTTTAAGTCACTCGATCAAAGGCTGGAAGCCTCTGTCCATACACAACCTGGAAGGCCATCCTCCGTGCGGTCACGCGTCGCGTGCAACGGCCATGACCGAGTGCCCTTCAGGCTGGTGAATCAATCCCCGCCGCCGGCGACTCTGGGGGAGTTGCCAAAGGCGTCTTTGACCGCTGCTAGGGCGTAGTCGCGGTTGAGCTTGGTGATCCAGCGGACGCTGATCTCTTTCGGGCAGGCGGCTTCGCACTCGTACTGATTCGTGCAGTTGCCGAAGCCTTCTTTGTCCATCTGGCGGACCATGCCGAGCGTGCGGCGATCCTTCTCGGGCTGGCCCTGCGGCAGTGAATTGAGCTGACCGGCCTTGGCGGAGACGAAGAGCATGGCGCTGGCGTTTTTGCACGCGGCCACGCAGGCACCGCAGCCGATGCACTCGGCGGCATCCATGGCGGCATCGGCGACTTCTTTGCCAATGGGCAGCGCATTGGCATCCTGCGGCGCACCGGTGCGCACGCTGACGAAACCACCGGCCTGCTGGATGCGGTCGAACGCGCTGCGGTCGATCATGAGGTCCTTGAGCACCGGGAAGGCGCGGGCACGGAAGGGCTCGACCCAGATGGTGTCGTCGGTGCGGAACTTGCGCATGTGGAGCTGGCAGGTCGTGGTGGCCTTTTCGGGGCCGTGCGGTACGCCATTGATCTGCATGGAGCACATGCCGCAGATGCCTTCGCGGCAGTCGTGATCGAAGGCCACGGGATCTTCGCCTTTGGCGATGAGTCGCTCGTTGACGATGTCCATCATCTCCAAGAAGGAGGCATGATCGGGAATTTCGGGCGCTTCGATGTCTTGGAAATGGCCGGGCTGCGAGCCGTTCTGACGCCAGACTTTGAGGTGCAGATTGAGTTGGGACATGGGGACGTGAGGTTTTGGAAAAGGTTAGGCAGAGCGCGCGAGTTCGATCTCCTGACTGATTTGGTCGAGGTTCAGATGAATCCAGCGGGCATCACCGACGTAGTAGCTGAGCGCTTCATTGGTTCGGGATTTGAGTTCCGCTGTGGTGAACAATCGTTGCTGAGCCAGCGCAAGGATGTCCGCCTGGTCGTTTGGTGAGAAGCGCGACAGCTTCGACACTGCGAGATCGACGGGAGAGAAAACCAGCAAGTGCACGAGACGCTTTTCATTGCCAATGCACTCCCACTCGACGCAGTCGTCGCGATGATCGGGATGCAGCGGCGCAAAGGTGTCGTTGTGGGTCGTGTCGAAGTAGATGCTGGACGGCTTTCCTGTTTCGCGGATGTAATCAATGACCAAGTCCTCAAAGGGTAGCATCAAGCGACGTGAAAAGGTGGCGTCCACATCATCCGTATAGCGTGTGCCACAGTGGTAATGAACCGCCATGCCACCAGCGAGGAACATTTTCACGGGTTCGTCCACATATCCACTTTCGCGCAAGAAACCGTCGATGCGATCCAGCATTGAACTCATTGCCCGAGTTAGCTCTGGATGCAAACTATGCATGACCGAGCCTCCTCTTCAGCAAGTTGGCAAAACGCGGGCAATCAAAGCGCAGCGAGCGGGCAAGAGCACCAAAAGTCATCGGCACACCAATCAGCAGCTTTTGCGCCGCTTCACGCAATCCATTCTCATGACCGAACCAGTCCACTCCAGCGAGGAACAGGCACACAGGGGCCATTTCGCGTTTCTCCAGTGGCTCAAACTGCGTCCAAGCATCCGTGCAGAACTCCCGGCGCTGCATGGCGCAGAAGTCTAGCAATTCGGACTCGGATTCGCGGATCATGGCGGCACAATGCAGGTTATTTGTAGCTGCGGACGGCGAGGTGGACTTCTTCGAAGGTGAGCGGCTCTTTGTTGAGCGTGGGCTTCGAGACGTTGCCGGTGTATTCCCAGGCGGCGGCGTAGCTGAAGTTTTCGTCGTCGCGTTTCGCCTCGCCATCGGGGTATTGATGCTCGGTGCGGAAGTGACCGCCGCAGCTTTCTTCGCGGTTCAAGGCGTCAAGGCAGAGGAGTTCGCCGAACTCCATGAAGTCGGCCACGCGCCCGGCTTTTTCGAGCTCGGGATTGGTGAAGTCGCCGCTGCCGGGAACGGTGACGTTCTGCCAGAATTCTTCGCGCAGTTCGGGAATGCGCTTGATGGCTTCTTCGAGCCCGGCTTTGTCGCGTGCCATGCCGCACTTGTCCCAGATGAGGAGACCGAGTTCGCGGTGGAAGCTGTCCACGCTGCGCTTGCCCTTGATGTTGAGGAAGCGCTTCGTCTGCACGGTGCAGTCTTCGACGGCTTTCTTGAATTCAGGATGCTCGGTGGTGATGCTGCCGGGCTTCTGATGCACGAGGTAGTTCGCGATGGTCGTCGGGATGACGAAATAGCCATCCGCGAGGCCCTGCATGAGGGCGCTGGCACCGAGGCGGTTCGCGCCGTGGTCGGAGAAGTTCGCCTCGCCGAGCACGTGCAGGCCGGGGAGGTTGCTCATGAGGTTGTAGTCCACCCACAGGCCGCCCATCGTGTAATGCACGGCGGGATAGATGCGCATCGGGCGTTTGTAGCCGTCCTCACCAGTAATCTTCTCATACATCGAGAAAAGGTTGCCGTAGCGTTCAGCGATGGTCTTCTGGCCGAACTGGCCGATGGCTTCCGCGAAGTCGAGATACACGCCGCGTCCCCCGGGGCCCACGCCGAGGCCGGCATCGCAAGCTTCTTTGGCCGCGCGGGAGGAAATGTCACGCGGGGCGAGGTTGCCGAAGCTCGGGTATTTCCGTTCCAGGAAGTAATCACGATCTGCCTCTGGGATTTGGGCGGCAGGCTTGCCGACATCGGCGGTATTCTTCGGCACCCAGATGCGGCCGTCGTTGCGCAGCGACTCGGACATGAGCGTGAGCTTGCTCTGATAGTCGCCGCTCACAGGAATGCAGGTCGGATGGATCTGCGTGTAGCAAGGATTGGCAAAGAACGCGCCTTTGCGGTGCGCACGCCATGTGGCGGTGACGTTGCAGCCCATCGCGTTCGTGGAGAGATAGAAAACGTTGCCGTAGCCACCGGTGCAAAGCAG
>JBDNIB010000428.1:0-1237 GCA_041688535.1 Prosthecobacter sp. | reverse complement strand
GCTTGTCTTGATTACGGCCAACGCGTCCAAGCCTCGGTCTTCGAGTGCAAGGTGGATCCTGCGCAACTCGTAACATTCAAAGCCCGCTTGCTCGACATCATCGATCTCAAGACTGACAGTCTCCGTTTCTATCATCTCGGCAGCAACTGGCACCACAAGGTCGAGCACCACGGAGCCAAAGAGGGTTATGACGTCGATGGCACGCTTGTGGTTTGAGTTTGAAGCCGCCACATTTTCCACGTAATCCGAGCCGACCGCCAGTCGCTGCGCGAACCCCAAGCGATCTCGAAACCGCCGTCAGGTTCGCGCCAGCCGCCAGGCCTACCGCTTCCGTTCTTTGACATCCCAAATTAGACAAGTCCTCAGATGTGGTGTCCCGAAATCATCAGGTTCGCGGAACACTCTTTTCTTCCCCTACGGCGGAAAGGATTCCAGACTACCGCAGTCGCCCCCTTCGCGGGGGGCGCGGATTGAAACCGGTGAGAGTGATGGAGGCATAGGTGTCAAAAAGCCTGACTTGCTGTAATGAGAAATTCCTACCACTCTGCGCCAGCTCTGAATTCATCCGCTCCACCCGAACCATCTCCCGCCGACATGCTCAGCTTCTGGCTGGAACGGCAACGCTACGACCGCGTGGTGCAGGAGGGTCACAAGCTGTTGGCTCGCGATCCCGACAACCCGGACATTCATCGCATCCTCGCTATCGCATGGTGGTCGCAAGGCGATACCAAACGGGCGGAAAGTCACTTCCTCGAATCGTTGCGGACCTGCCCCGACGATGCCTCGAGTCAGGCCTTGCTCGCCCTGTTGCGCTCGAATCCCTTCACCTCCCGCTCGTCCGACGGTCATGCCATCGCCGCGCTGGCGCTCGATCCAGATTCGGTCATCGCTTGGCAGGCACTTGGCCACTCGGCGCTGGCAGATGATGAGGAGTTCACGATGCACTGCGCCCGGCGGGTGCTTCAACTCGACCCGCAAAATATTGCGGGTCGCATCCTGATGTTCGCTGCCATTTCAAAAGATGAGGGAAAGCCCGGTTGGCATGAGTCGGCAGAGCGATGGCGGCAAGAAGGCCTGGCGATCAAACCGGAGGATGCCGATCTCCACGGCCTGCTCGGCGGTCACTTGATCGACACTCCGAAGCGCAGTAAGGAAGGCGAAGCCCACCTGCGCACCGCACTGTCGTTCGATCCCCAATCGCCGCTGGCCACTGGATGGAAATCCGGAAACGTGGGCG
>JBDNIB010000427.1:0-4343 GCA_041688535.1 Prosthecobacter sp. | reverse complement strand
GAGCAGGCTCTGGACCGCCTCCAAGACCTTGCCAAGTGGTTCGTGCGTATCGAACCTGCAAAGGCAATCGCAGCACTCGAACTATATCAATTTAATTGACGAATTAAATTTGGCCGAGTGCCTTAGTCTTACATAGACAACGAACCATGTGGGTCAAAAAACGCAACCGAAGGCAAATCAGTGCCTTTTGCGCGGCTTTGGCGGCACAATTTGATGCTCTGGGTCAACCTTTTGAGTTTGTTTGTGCCGATTTGTGTCTATTCATGCACACCGTTCAGGTTCAAGCTACCAACCCACCCGATGTCAGACAACCACGAGCATGGCAAAGGCGACCCCGTGCTGGAGTTGACTCATCGCATTCAGGAGCTGGAAAGCATGTTGCAAGCCTGCCGCGTACGCCTGCCGAACGCCCCGGCCGAGGCCGTGGGGGAACTCGCGGAAAGCGAGGAGCGTTTTGCACTCGCCGTGCGCGGTACTAACGACGGCATCTGGGACTGGGATTTGAAGACCAACGAGGTGTACTACGCGCCCCGTTTCAAGCAGCTCCTCGGCTGCACAGTGGACGAGATGAAAAACCTGTTCTCCGAGTTTGAGACGCGGCTGCATGAGGAGGACCGGGAGTATGTGCTGGGTGCCCTCAAGGCGCATCTGGAGCGGCAGGTGCCGTATGACGTGGAGTACCGGCTCAGGCACAATGACGGTGAGTACCGCTGGTTCCGTGCGCGTGGCAGCGCGCTGCGTGACGCGGACGGCCACCCCCACCGCATGGCCGGCTCCATCACAGACATCACAGAGCAGAAAAAATCCATTCATGCGCTGGCGCGGAGCGAGGAGCGCTTCGCCCTCGCCGTGCGCGGCACCAATGACGGCATCTGGGACTGGGATCTCCGCACAGGAGAGGTGTTTTTCTCCCCGCACTGGAAAAACATGGTCGGCTACCAGGACGACGAGCTTGGGAATGACTTTGCCAGCTTTGAGCAATTGCTGCATCCTGACGATCATGAACAGGTGATGGCGACGCTGAATGCCTACCTGTCAGGACAAACACCACGTTATTCTGCGGAGTTTCGGTTTCGGCACAAGGATGGCTCGTGGCGCTGGATCCTCGCCCGCGGCCGCGCCCTGCGTGACGCCGATGGCAAGCCCTACCGTATGGCGGGGTCACACACCGACGTGACCGAACGCAAGCATGACGAGGAGGAGTTGCGCCAGGCACGACAGTCTGCCGAGGCAGCCAACAGCGCCAAGAGCGTCTTCCTGGCCAACATGAGCCATGAAATCCGCACGCCGATGAACGGCATCATCGGCATGGGCGAGCTGCTGCTCGACACTCAGCTCGACGATTCGCAGCGCGAGTACCTGAAAATGCTCAACCAGTCCGCTGAATCGCTGCTCGAACTGCTCAACGACATTCTGGATTTTTCCAAGATCGAGGCTGGTAAGATGGAGCTGGACGCCCATGAGTTCGATCTGGGCCAAATCGTTGCCGAAACCGTGCAGGCCATGGGCGTGCGCGCCTTCCAGAAGCGGCTGGTTCTACTGCATCACATCACGCCGAACGTTCCCTCGCGCCTGATCGGCGATGACGGACGCCTGCGACAAATCCTCATCAATCTGATCGGCAACGCGATCAAGTTCACCCACAAGGGGGGCGTTACCATTGAAGTCGGCGTGGAGTCCGAGACTGCGGATACCATCGTCCTGCATTTTTGGATCAAGGACACCGGTATCGGCATCGCTGAAGAGTTGCATGAACGCATTTTCGAGGCGTTCACCCAGGCGGAAACCACCACCACCCGGCGCTATGGCGGTACCGGACTCGGTCTAGCCATCTGCCGCGGCCTGGTGACGCTCATGCAGGGCAGCATCTGGGTGGAAAGCGAACCCGCAGCCGGCAGCACATTCCATTTCACCGCCAACTTCGGGCGCACCAGCGGCATTTCCATCAAGCCGATTTCAACCCGGAGCGACCCGGTGATCACCGCGCATGCTTCGCTGAAGGTGCTCGTCGTCGAGGACTGTCACGCCAACTAGATCGTCTGTGCGCGCATGCTGGAGAAGCGCGGACACGCTGTCACACTCGCGTCCAGCGGCCAGGAGGCCATCGCTTTTTTCAAAAGCGAGCCACTGGACGTCATTCTCATGGATGTGCAGATGCCCGGCATGAACGGCCTCGAAGCCACCGCCGCCATCCGTGGCATTGAGCAGCGCGAAGGCGGGCACATCCCCATCATCGCCATGACCGCCAATGCCATGAAGGGAGACCGCGAACTGTGTCTGTCCTCCGGCATGGACGACTACCTTGCCAAACCCCTGCGTTCCACCGAGCTGTTCCGCGCCCTAGAACAGTCCTCACGATTCCCCACAGCACGCACCACGCACGACTCACCTGCCACGTCACCCCGTCCACCGGCTGCCTTGGCGCAGTTCGACTTCGACGCGTTTCGTGAGTCCGCAGGCGATGAGAAGCTCATGCGCAAGCTCATCGCCATCTACCCCGAAGACACGCAGAAATACTTGCGCAAGGCCGAGAAAGCTCTCGCGGCGGGTAAGTCCAGCCCTCTCTACGAGGCCGCGCACTCGCTCAAGGGCATGCTCGGCGTTTACGCCGCTCCCAAAGCCTGCCGGCTGGCCGCCGAACTCTGTGAGTACGCCCATGCCGGAGACTTGAAAGGCGCGCAACTCATGTTTGACCAATTGAAAAAGGAATGCGCGCTGTTGGGGGAGGCGCTGTCAGGCCCCATCGATCCCGGCATTTGATTCAATGATACTCCGCCATGCCGTCGTAGGCATGGACCACATCAATCTGGTGGCCGATTTCACGCAGAATCTGCCGTGTCAGGTTCAGCTTCGCATGCAGCGCGGCATCATCGTGATCAGGGTCATGATGCACCACAATCCATTTTTTGACCCCCACCAGCTTCGTCAGCGCGCAAGCCGTGGCCAGATTGGAATGCCCCCAGCCGATCCGTTTCGGATAATCGGTGGGCAAATACTGCGCCTCATGAATCAACAGATCCACGCCATCCAGAAATTTCAGGATCGGCTCATACGGCACCACCAAGTCCGTGTCACGCTGCAACAACGCCGGGGAGCCGGTGTAGGACTGTAGAAACTCATTGTCGGGAACAAACGCCACGCTCCAGCCATCATGCTCCACTTTGAAGCCCACTGTCGCGCCAGGATGCTGGGTGAACTCACGCGTCACTGTCACATCACCGATCTTCACCGGCATGTCGTCCAAAAACACGAAATTGATCTTCGCATGCAGATCCTCACGCTGAATCGGGAAATAATCCCGGTCCATCTGGCCGCAGAGCAGCGACTCGATGTTCTTGCCGAAGCCGCGCTCGCCATAGACAGTGATTTCAAATCCCGGCACATAAATCGGGGTGAAAAAAGGAAAACCCTGGATGTGGTCCCAATGCGTGTGCGTGATGAATAAGTGAACGTGGCAGGGGCCACCCGCCAGAAACGACTGCCCCGCCTCCCGCAGCCCGGACCCCGCGTCAAACAGGATGCGCTCCTTCCCCGTGTTGTATTCAAAGCACGTCGTGTTCCCGCCATGCTGCGCATAACGCGCACCGCAGACTGGGATGGAGCCACGCGTGCCCCACAGCTTCACATGCGGGCGTTTGATATCCAGCGTCGGTGCGTACTGCACCACCGCCGTCGGCAGATGATCGCGATGCGTGAACCCCGTCGCCTCCACAGCCTCATGAAAATATAGGCGCAGCTTTTCCAACAACAGTTCGGGGTCGAAGGGCTTGATCAGCACGTCCACCGGACCCGTCTGCTGAATGTGTTTCAGCTCCGTTGAATAGTCCTTCGCGGTGCAGACGATCACCGGCAGATGCTGGGTCGCCTGTTGTGCCCGCAGATGCCGCAGCACCTCCAGGCCGTTCATTTTCGGCATGATCAGGTCCAGCACCAGCAGGTCGGGTTTGAACTCTTCGACTTGCGCCAGACACTCCTCCCCATCCTCCGCCACACGGACAACATAGCCGTGCGTTTCCAGGGCATGCGACATCCGTATGGAAAGCGCTCGCACATCCTCGGCGAGCAGAATTTTCTTTGGTGTGGTTTGAGCCATGACTTGTTTCAGTACTTATACGCACAAGACCCCTTGGTCGGGCTGGCGGGATTCGAACCCATGACCGCCGCGTCCCGAACGAAGCGCTCTACCAAGCTGAGCCACAGCCCGCCGTTGTCATCACTGACTCTTGCGGCCCCGTGTTCAGCATCACTGCCTGCCAACGGGCGGGACGAATTGGTAGCCTTTGACGGAAATGACGCAAGCTGGAAGTACTCCGGAGTGACAGAGTGGCGGTCACAGGCCGCAG
>JBDNIB010000426.1:0-3538 GCA_041688535.1 Prosthecobacter sp. | reverse complement strand
CCCAATCTTCCCATCGAGAACACCGAGATCGACGCCGTGCAGATGCGCGGCCAGCTCACCGGCCTCAAAGACCTCATCGACGCGGTGCAGTCCGTCACCGCCGTGCAGGTGGATGGGGTGGACACGCTGAACCCTGGCGATGCCGCCAACGTGAGCCTCAGCGTCATCGGCAGCGTGCTGCACTTC
The DNA here is from genome assembly GCA_041688535.1 of Prosthecobacter sp. GTDB lineage: Bacteria > Verrucomicrobiota > Verrucomicrobiia > Verrucomicrobiales > Verrucomicrobiaceae > Prosthecobacter. Next base: position 3,352 of record JBDNIB010000426.1, on the reverse strand, counting down.
AGCTTTGGCATCCCACGCGGGAACGATGGCGCGAGCGCGACGCCGGTGACGAGCTACCTCGTGGATGCCACGAACACACTGGACCCCGGCATGGCGGCGGCGGCGCAGGTCAGCTTTGATGGCAACAACGTGCGCTTCATCTTCGACATCCCCCGCGGTTTTGACGGCCAACCGGGCAATGACGGCCAACCGGGACCGCCCTTTGCCCAAGCGGTGGTGGACGGGGTGACGACACTGAACCCCGGTGACAACGCGACGGTGGACGTCAGCTTTGATGGCAGCAACGTGCGTTTCCAGTTCGGCATCCCACGCGGGAATGACGGCGGGACCGGTAACGACGGCCAGCCGGGCGAGGTGACGAACGCGGATCTGAGCAGCGCCATCGACGGCACGAGCGCGAACACCAACGCAGTGAGCACGCTGGACTCCGCGCCAAGCGATCCGCCGACCTTGGCCGACTACGAAGCGCTGCGCGCGAAGGTGAATGAGCTGATCCTGAATGGGCGGCGCTGAGGGTGACGTGGGGCGTGCCGACGAGTCGTCCGCCACTCCATGCGGCGGTGGGCCGCCTGCACACGGCCAATTACGGCAGCAGGGCCATGTTCCACGGCCACAGCGGGGTGTAGGTGGCGGATTCGATCCAGCCACGGACGGGGTCGGTGCCGCTGGGGATTTCGACGTAGCTCCAGGCACCGCGTTTTTCGATGAGGCGCACCTGGCTGGCGGGCGGGAGGTCGATGACGCTGCCGGAGGTAAGGGTGGCGGCGGTGTAGGCGCTGATCCTTTCCTTGGCGGTGACGACGACGATGTCCTGCACGCGCTGGCCGGGATCCGGACGGATGGCGGCGAAGGTGGCGGAGGGGATGAACAGCAGCAGGCCGAGGAGGCTGACGATGAGGGCGCAGGTGCCGCCGAGGCCCTTGCGTGAGGGAGTGAGGATGCAGCGCAGGACCGCCAGCAGGATGAGCCAGACACCGGCGGAGGCGGCGCTGATCCAGGTGTTTTTGGGCAGCAGCAGGCTCCATTCAGCCAGCGGGGAGTCGGCGGTGAAGCGGAAGAAGCGCAGCTTTTCGTCGAGATGGCGCAAATTCTGCCGCACCTCGGCATTGGCGGGCTCCAGCAACTCCGCGCGCTGATACCACAGGCCAGCGCGGCCCATGTCATCCTGCCGGTAGCGGGCATGGCCGATGAGGGCGAACACGGCGGCGCTCAGGGCGGGCGGTTCCTGCTTGGTGAGTGATTCGCCGAGGTACTGCGCCTGGGTGAACTTGCCTTGGGCCAAGGCGGCGCTGGCCTGGCGGTACACTTCGTCGGGAGCGGCGTCCGCAGCGGCGGCGTGGCCGGTCAGCGTGATCAAGGCGGCGATGAATAGGCCGGCGCTCTTGAGCAGCGGGGCGAGTGTGCTCAAAATGTGGCTGCGTGCGCTGGTGCCGAGCGCCTGTTCGGGCGCAGGTGCGGCGGTGAAGCTCTGGGTTTCGTAGCGCTGCAAAACCTGCCGGAGTTCTGCGTCTTGCACCTCTCCCGGATGGCTGCGGTGGATGAAGTGGGCGGCGCGTTGCAGGAAGGTGCGGTCATCAAGGCCCGACTGCTCCAAACCCTGCCACAACTGCTGCAACTCACCGCGTAGGCCGCTAGTGGCCTCGGCGCGGTAGCGGCGAAACCAGGTGAAGAAGGCGGCGAGGATGACGAGCGTGGCGGGAATCGACTGCACGGCCCAAAAGCGTGTGCTGGTGGTGAGCGGCGTGCTGCTGCTGGCGGTGGTCGCCAGCCAGTGCGCCTGCGCGGGCAGAGTGGTGAGGAGGTCGCTGATCTCCGGCCGGGGCTGCTGCACGGGCGGCGGCGTGGGTGCGGCGGCGCTGTCCCCCCCGGCCACGGCGACTGCGACTGCGACGGGGATGGCTCCGGGCAGGATGCGCAGCGGGATGGGCGCGGTGCGGGCGGTGGCGTATTTTTTTTCAGAGGCGCTGAAGTAGCTCAGTTCAAAGGGCGGCAGTTCGGCATGCTCTTTCTCCGGCACGAAAACCATGGAGTAAGCGATGCGGCGCTGCGCGGTGGGCGTGATGTTGGGATCAATGGGGCCGTCCACATTGTAGCGGCGCGGTGGGTAGGCCTTCCAGCCGTCGGGTGGCGTGAGGCTGGGCGGATTGAGCGCGTCGAAGTTGCCCGAGCCGTCAATGGTGATGTCCACCGCTAGGGGATCGCCGACGGCGAGTTCATTCGGCGTGGCGGTGGCGGTGATGTTGAAGTCGCCGACGGCACCGCTGAAATTCGCGGGTTTGCCCTCGGTGGGGAGCGGCAGCACTTTGATTTTCACCTCCTGGCTGGTGACGACCTGCTTGCGCGCAACGGCGTTGCCCATGATCATGCCAAACGGCAGGCCTTGGCGCATTTGCTGCTGGGAGCCCTGGTCATAAACCTCGAACAACAGCTCGCTGCTGGCCGGGCCGACTTTGAGATCGCCCGCATGCAGCGCGGAGAGGGTGCTGCGGTAGGTGACGACGATGTAGCCGACGCCGTTGATGACGGTCTCCGTTTGATCCGCCTGCTGCGGGAAGCGGGCGATGGCGAAATCGCTCTTGTTCACCTCGATGAGGCCGACGCGGCGCAGCATCACACTGCGGGGCACGAAGAGTCTGGCGCTGATGGGCACGACCTCGCCCTGATAGACTTCGGTCTTGCCGACTTCGATTTGCAGCAGCGGCACATTGGCATCCTCGGCGGCATTCGGCGCGGCAGGGGCAGCCGGGGTTTCGCTGACGATGAGGCGGACTTCGTTGGTCTTCAGTATTGCCCCGTCCACCAGTACTTCCTGGGGCGGAATGACAAACTCACCGGGTTCCGTCCCGGCCACGCCCCAGGAGAGCTGGGTGGAGAAAACGCGCTGTCCGCCGCGGATCTCGATGTTCTGCGCGGTGGAGATGCCGGAGTTCATGCCGATCTGCACGGGTAGGCGCAGTTGCGGCACGCTTTGCACGGTGCCGTTCTGCACGGTGATGACGTAAGTGACCACCTGGCCGGTTTGCGCCTGATCAGGCTGGAGGTAGGCGCGGACGGTAGCGGCGGAGGCCGTGGCACCGGTGACTAGGAGTGCGAGGAGGAGGGCGGAATGACGAATGATCGCAAGGCGTGCGCACCGTGCGGTGGATAGAGTGAAATGAGGGCTTTGAGTCATGCTGGTTTCGTCATTCGTCATTCTGGTTTCGTCATTGCCGCAGCAGCGGCCTTACCAGTCCTTTTTGTTGGGCGGCGGCGTGTGGTAGCGGTTGGTCAGCGGCCCGGTGATCTCATCCATGTACTGGCGCAGCAGGCCCTCGGCCTCGCCGGGGGTGTAGCCGGTGCGCGGATTGCGGGT
>JBDNIB010000425.1:0-4840 GCA_041688535.1 Prosthecobacter sp. | reverse complement strand
CCTCAGCGCCATCCGCATCGGCATCAAAGCCTTCTTGGAGCAGGAAAACGCGGATCATGTGCATTGGGTGGAGCGCACCGGGGCCGACCACCGCAGCGTTTCCTTTCACACCGCGCCCGTGGATGTCGCCCCACGGCTGCGGCAGATTTTCTTCGCCTCGCACAAAGCCTGCATTTTCACCAGCGCCACACTCGGCATCGGCGACGATCAAAAACTTCGTTACTTCCGCAATCGCGTTGGTGCGGAGGACGCGCGGGCTGCCTGCATCGAAAGCCCCTTCGATTTCAAGAAACAGATGAAGCTCTATCTGCTCAAAAAGATGCCGCAGCCCAGCGAACCCGGCTACCTCGACCAGCTTGAGCACTGGATCACCCATTTCATCGACCTCAGCATTGGCCACGCCTTCATCCTCTTCACCAGCTACAGCCAGATGAGTTCATTGGCTGACAACCTCGAAGCCCACTGCAAAAAACGCGGCTGGCGTCTCCTCGTGCAAGGTCGTGGCATGCCCCGCCATCAAATGCTGGCCGAATTCAAGGACGACACGCATAGCGTCCTCTGCGGCACCGATAGCTTCTGGACCGGCGTCGATGTCCCCGGCGAATCCTTGAGCAACGTCATCATCACGCGCCTCCCCTTCGCCGTGCCCGATCATCCGCTCACCGCCTCACGCATCGAGCACCTCGAAGAGCAGGGCCTCAACGCCTTCACCGAATACAGCGTGCCCGAGGCCATCCTCAAACTCCGTCAGGGCGTCGGCCGCCTCATCCGCACCGCCACCGACAAAGGCATCTGCGCCATCCTCGACAACCGCATCCTCACCAAACCCTATGGCCGCGCGTTTCTATCATCGCTGCCGGAGTGTCCGACAGAGATCATGCAGTGACGTGAGACGGGCTGCCAGCCTGTTCAGAACTCAGCGGCAACAGGCTGGCAGCCTATTTCACGCTCACGGAAACAGCCCGCGCATCTGCTTCGCCTCATGCACCCGCTGGATGCCCAGACTCAGCGCGGCGAAGCGCATGCTGACCTGGCGTTTGCGGCTGAAGTTCAGGGCTTCGACAAAGGCTTTTTCGAGGATGCGGTAGAGCTTGCTCATCACCTCGCCCTCATCCCAGAAGAAGCTTTGCAGATCCTGCACCCATTCGAAGTAGGAAACGATGACGCCGCCAGCGTTGCACAGGATGTCGGGGATCACGAAGATTTCGGGGCGCTGTGAGATGATGGCGTCGGCCTCGGGCGTGGTGGGACCGTTTGCGCCCTCCGCCAGAATGCGGCATTGAATTTTTGCGGCGTTATCAGCGGTGATTTGCCGTTCCATCGCGGCAGGAACGAGAACGTCGCAGGCCGTGAGGAGCAGTTGCTCGTTCGTGATTGGCTCCGCACCATCAAACCCGACGATGCTGCGTGTTTTGGCGACGTACTCGTCGAGTTTCGCCAGATCAATGCCGTTCGCATTGAACAAGCCGCCAAAGGCATCACTCACGGCGATCACCTTGAGGCCCATGCGCACCAAAGACGACGCCGCGACAGCACCGACGTTGCCATAACCCTGCACCACCGCCGTCGCATTTTCCGCCTTGAGTCCCACCGTGTCCATCGCCCGCGAAATCAGGTAAGCCACGCCACGGCCAGTCGATTCACGCCGACCGAGCGATCCGCCCAGACTCACCGGCTTGCCAGTGACCACGGCAGGCACGCAGTGGCCAACCTGTAGCGAATAGGTGTCCATCATCCACGCCATCGTCTGCTCGTTGGTGCCCATGTCGGGCGCAGGGATGTCGATCTGCGGACCGATGAAGGGAATCAACTCCTGCGTGTAGCGGCGTGTCACGCGTTCCAGTTCGCTGAGCGAAAGCGCACGCGGATCGCAGGTCACGCCGCCTTTGGCACCGCCATACGGCAGGCCGGTCAGCGCACATTTCCAACTCATCCACATCGCAAGCGCGGCCACCTCGCCCAGCGTGACATCGGGGTGAAATCGCGTGCCACCTTTCGTCGGTCCCAGCGTGAGATGGTGCTGCACGCGGTAGCCCATGAAGACCTTCGTACAGTCATCATCCATCCGCACCGGCATTGCCACGGTCACCGCACGCTTTGGCATCTTGAGACGATCGCGGGAACACTCGGGGATTTCTAGAAAATCCGCCACCAGATCGAACTGCTGGCAGGCCATGCGGAAAATCGGCGTGTCATACACTTGGGGAATCATGTTGCTCATGGAGCATCCGATACGCCCGCCGTGCGTTTCTTGCCACGAACAAAATGCGCACCCTCAAGGGGGGAGGACGCCTGCCTGAACGACTGGCAGCGGCTGCCGCCGCCCGCCGCCTCTCACCATGACCTGCTCACCACCCCTGCCAGATCAGGAAGGTGAACTGGCAGCGCGCGTAGCCGAACTGCCCCACCTTGCTCTTGTTGCGGGTGGTGGTGTAGCCGAGCTCGGCGAAGCCCGGCCTGCGGTGCTGCTCACTGCGGCCGTGGCCGCGATCATTGCCCGCCGCATCAATGCCCCTCCCACGCCCCTTTCTTGCTGCATCGCAGCGCTACGGACTCGTCACCCTCAGCCGGATGAACAGGCCCGTACTGCCGCCCGTCGGCACACGGAAGGTGTGCTGCGGTGCCGCTGGCAGGGACTGGCGGCGGGATCGATTCGCGACAGAGGGACGGACACTTGGCCCCCGCAATCTCGATGGCGGACCTTCCACCGGTCTGTGGTGTCGGAACGAAGCGGGTGCCGTGCAGTTTGAGAAGCCCGGCTGGGCCGTGCGCAATGCCATCGTGGTCATTCCACGAGCTTCCAGGTAATCAAGGCAGGCTGCCACTTGCTGCCGCTCTGACGGGCGCTGATCCCGCCTGCTTTGAGGCCATGCAGCGAGTCACATCGTTGGTGCAAGTCGTGGTTCCTCATCTGGCGCGATTTGAGCTTGGCTTTCAGTGAGTCTGCCAACTATCGACCCCGGACCCTTTCCTGCGGCGGCTCAAGACCGCCAGAGCGAAGCGAACGAGGTAGCTTGTCCGCCGTTGCCACCCACGTTTTGTTCGCCGGTTGAATTGATTGGTGATTTCTATCGAGGTTCATAAAATACCTTATTCCTCGGTGCGGAGTTGAACTGAGTAACTATCTTTGAGAGCCATTCCTTATCGGAGTCCTTGCGCTTCAGGGTGACTTTGGTTGTCGTCAACTTGTGCGGCAAGCAACGGCGCAGGCATTCAAGCGTTGCTCGAACAATATCCTCCTTATTGTAGCCACCGGACTTAGAATCATCAAACTGTGTTGCATCCAAGAGGATCATGGGAACGGCTGCCGCCTCTCCAAGATCATTCGTGGAAAGCTTCAGGCCACATAGGGAAGCAAGATTCAGATCCTCGGTTGCCTCTTTGGGATTGTCGGTAGGAGGAACGTTGCGAACATGGATAAGGTCGATTGCTGAACCAGCGCTGTTGGCATACCAGTGGTGGCAGGTCACTTGAACAATGGCAACGTCACCTGATCCAAGTCCGGTCAGTGGCTGATAGGTCGTAGTGAGTGCAGATTCACCGGCGTGTAACATGCCGGCGAATGAGAAGATGAATAGTGTTGAGATGAGATTCTTCATTGTCTTGGCGAACGTTCAAGGTCTGGCACCGGCTACCGGCAGCGCACCTTCGACTGCGGGTTAAATGTTGTAGTTGCGGAACTCATTTTGACTCGGAACGGGTAGCCGGTTGTCCAGCACCGTCTTGTTCGGTGTTGATTCGTTTCCACTGACCGCCTTCGAGATGTTCAAACTGCCCCCATTGCGGCTTGCCAGATTCTCTCCCGACGACTCGAACTGGCTCAATCCAATCATCTTGGCATCCATCGTTGGTATCCGGAATCCAAGTCCAGTCAGCCGAGGTGATTCCATAGTCCTCAGCGCACATCGCCTCCGCATCTGATACTGAATCCTGAAGGTAGTCGGCAAACCCTGGCCCGTCATCAGTCCGATCAAAGAGGAAGACGTAGCATCCGCAGTCCGAATCGCAGAGCATCACGCGCTTCACTTCTGGATCGTTGCTGACTGTGGCTATCTTGCGCATCCTATTTCTTCACCGAACGTCTAGCTCATCCACGGCGGGGAGGGAAGCCCGAATTCAAACTGGAGCGTTACCCGCCGTTGGATGGAGCGTCTTGTTAGGACTTCTTCATTCTGGGTAAGACCTTGCCGGGCAACAAACACGCTCTCGCTTCATCAATGACGGGATCAAACTCCCTCTGCTCGAATAGCGCCAAGAGCGCGTCTGAACCTTGATCGACAGCCAGCTCCCGTTCGCCTTCGGTAATTGGAACCATCAACAGCACATCCACAGCATCATCTTCCACGAGCATTGGAGTAAACCCATCGCGTTCACCGAATACTGGTGACATAAAGTAGCTTGTGAGTAACGACGGTTCCGCTGTCATCGGCATACCATTTGGAATGGTGTGCCTGTAGCTGAGAAATGTGTCGTCATCAAACGGCATCTCGGCAAGACCCTTCAAAACGCTATACATCCAACCTTGGGGCTGGCTCGCATAGAGCATGATCTCGGCTCTCGGTGCATAGTCCCGGTCATCAGGGATACTCTGCCGCAAATCTGACATGCCTCCCGTGATCAGCGTGAAGAACGGCCGCTCTGGTGTTGGGGCAAACGTGTATATGTCAACATGCACTTGCTTCACGTCTGTCGAGTGCATCACCTTCTGATCGAGTGCTCCCAAGAATCTAGTGTAGTGAGCTTCACGCTGTTCGATTGGATTCATGCGCAGGTTCTTAAGTTTCTTGTCCTAACAGTTTGAACATCTAACAGTAAAGAGTGTTTGAGAGCAACGCTATCT
>JBDNIB010000424.1:0-2634 GCA_041688535.1 Prosthecobacter sp. | reverse complement strand
TGGAACTGCCGCTGCTGCCAGCGGCGGAAACGCCCTGGGAAACCGCCTATCAAACCGAGGCGCTGCTTGCCATTGAGGACACCACCCAGTTCACCGACAGCGAGATCAGCTTCCTGCTTTATTGATTGGCTGGCTGGAAAAGGAACGTTCCGTGCGAAAAATTATCAAACATGCAAGGCTTGACCGGTTTAACTTTGTGATACAAAGTAAACAGCGGACTGCGCTATTCAATGAATGCCACACTCACTTCCCGGCTCCTGTCGCTCGCTCGTGGCGATACGGCCAGCCAGTCGCGCTGGCTGGGTGACAAGTCGGTGACGGCGCTGCTGCCGTTGGTGATCGGCATCGTGTTCGGCTGCGGGGTGTATGGTTTTGCCCTCGGGCTGGGGCGTGCGCCGCTGATGGCATGTTTTGTCGCGGTGAAAATGCCGCTGCTCATCTTTCTCACGCTCGGCGTAAACGGTCTCATCAACGGCATGTTTGGCGCATTGCTGGGCAGCGGCATGTCGTTCCGCCAGACCTTGCAGGCCTGCCTGATGAGCTTTGCACTGTTTGCGCTGATCGTCGGCTCGCTCTCACCCATCATGATCGGCATGGCGCTGGACCGGCCCGCAGACGGTACGGCGGAGCTGACTGGGTGGTATCGCTTGTTTCTCCTGAGTAACACGGCGGGGATCGCCTTTGCCGGCATCATCGCCAATCACAAGCTGCTGCGTCTGATCGAGGCCTTCTCTGGCAGCCGCACCGCCGCTTGGCGCACGCTGCTGGCCTGGCTGGCGGGGAATCTGTTCGTCGGGGCGCAGCTTTCGTACATTCTGCGACCCTTCTTTGGCAATCCCGAGCTGCCAGTGGCCTTTCTGCGGCCTGATCCCTTCGAAGGCACCTTTTATGAGGCCGTCTGGAGCATGATCGTGGCGAGCCTGCCGGAGAATAGAGGCCCCATGATTCCACTGCTCGTGCTGCTGCTGTGTCTGCTGATCAAACTTGGCAGCAGCTTTTTCCGCAACCTTTCACGTCTCGCCAAACTCTGAACCACCCGCCCCACCATGAATACCGAAATCACACCTGAACCACCTCCTGTCACACCGCCGCCACTGCCCGCTGCCGTGCTCGACTTTCAGCCCTTGGGAAAACCGCCGACCTTCCTCACCGTGATCGAAGCGCTGCTCAAGCAGCCCGGCCGCGTGCTGCATGAGTGCAAGGAAGGCAACGCCAAGGTGCCGACCATGCTGCTCATCGGCGCGGTGCTCTGCCTCGCGGTGTTTGGCGGTCTGCTCGGCACCTTTTCTGGCGGCACGCAGTTCTGGGCTGCTCCGGTCAAAGTCGTCCTCGGCATGCTCGTCTCATTGCTCTTTTGCCTGCCGAGTCTGTACATTTTCAGCGCCCTCGGCGGTCTGGAGGCACGGCTGTCGCAAGTGGTGGGGCTGCTGCTCGCCGCCATCGCCCTCACCGCGCTGCTGCTGCTCGGTTTTGCCCCAGTGGTGTGGATTTTTTCGCAATCAACCGAGTCCGTGACCTTCATGGGCTTCCTGGCGCTCGCCTTCTGGATCATCTCTCTGTTCTTCGGCTTCCGGCTGCTGCTAGGGGCGTCGAGCAAGCTCGGCATGAGCTCAAATCAATACCTGCTGGTATGGATGGGCATTTTCTTCATCGTCACTCTGCAAATGTCCACCGCCCTGCGCCCGATCGTCGGCACCGCCCCCACCTTCCTGCCGCCGCAGAAGAAATTCTTCCTGGAGCATTGGTTCGACATGCTGGGCGATGAAACCCGCCCCCAGAGCGAAGCCAGACGCTGATCGTCATTATTTCTTCCCGTGGGCGACGGGCGCCCAGAATTCGTCCCAGTTGAAGGGACGGCTGAATTCGCCGTGTTGGCAGGTAGTGCAGTCGGCGGCGGCGAGCGGGCGGAATTTGAAGACCGGCTCCTTGCCCAGTGTGCGCTGCTCGACGTGCGTGCTGCCGGGGCCGTGGCAAGCCTCGCAGCCGACGTGCGTGAGGCGTTTCCCAGCCAGCGCACGTCGGTAGCCGCTCTCTGCGCCGAAGCCGATGGTGTGGCAGGCGATGCAGTTCGGATCAGCGTCCGATTCGCGAGCAAGCAGTGCATTGAATGCACGCGCGTGGCCACTTTTCTGCCAGACCGCGTAATCCTGCGCATGACAGGCGGAGCAGGCCTCGCTGCCGGTAAATTTCGCCGTTGCATGCACGCCGGGAACCGCGTCGTCACGCACCCGCTGCGGATCATCAATGCTGAGCTTCGACCTGCGCACCTCTTCGCGGTACGCCTGCGCATGCGCAATGATGCCGTCGTTTTGCGGGATGTGATCGGCCATCAGCACGATCTGCTGCTGCGGCTGGGTCAGCGTGCCGTTTGGAGCTAGTTTCGCCTCGAAATATCCGAGCGCGCGGCTTTGATTCGTCGTGGCCAGCAGGAAGGAGCGGTTCGCCTGCAACGGCTCCTGCGAAGGCTGCGGCACATCACCGCCGAGGATGAGCTGGAACTCAAAAAACTGCGCTGCCAGTGCCTTCATCTGCTCCTCCTTGGCAAACGCGAGCAGCACGAGCACATCAGCGCCCTGCTTCAGTTCTGGCAGGTGTTTGCCGATGGCGGAAGCGGGATCTAGGAGCTGCAAACCC
>JBDNIB010000423.1:0-6987 GCA_041688535.1 Prosthecobacter sp. | reverse complement strand
TCTCGATCTCACCGGCCTGCCACCGACGATTGCGGTGCAGGATCGCTTCGCCCAATCAGGTGATCTTGATGCGGTGATCGACGATTTGCTCACACGACCCGAATACGGCGAGCGCTGGGCGCGGCATTGGCTGGATGTGGTGCGCTACGCGGACAGCAACGGCTACGAGCGCGATGCGGAGAAGCCCTTCGTCTGGCGCTATCGCGACTACATCATTGAGTCGCTCAATCACGACAAGCCCTTCGACCACTTCGTCATGGAGCAGCTCGCGGGCGATGAACTGCCGGACCGGTCCATTGAATCCGTCATCGCCACCGGCTTTCTGCGTCTCGGCCACTGGGATGACGAGCCTGCTAATCCAGCGGCGGACCGCTACGACCAACTCGATGACATCGTCAGCACCACCGGACAGGCCTTTCTCGGCCTTACCATCGGCTGCGCGCGCTGCCACGATCATAAGTTCGAGCCGCTGGCCACACGCGACTACTACAGCCTCATCGCCGTGTTCAATCCGCTCGAACGCCCGCGCAAAGGCCGCACGGAACTGACCGTGCCCGTCGATGGCACGGATATTTACGCCTGGAACGAGCTGACATCGAAAGCTCCCGAAACGCATGTGCTCGTGCGTGGTTCGCCCACGCGCTTCGGCGATCTCGTTGAGCCTGCGGTGCCCGCTATCCTCGTCAAACAGCAGCCGTCGTTTTCGCAAGGTAGGGCGGATGGTCCTCCATCCGCCGCCGCAACCACGCAACGCCGCCTTGGCCTCGCGCAATGGATTGCGAGCGAGGAGAACCCGCTCACCGCCCGCGTCATCGTGAACCGCGTCTGGCAGCAGCACTTCGGCCAGGGTCTCGTGACCACCGCGAACGACTTCGGCCTCATGGGCGCCGCGCCCTCGCATCCCGAGCTGCTCGACTGGCTCGCGCATTGGTTCATGTACGACGCAAAGTGGTCGCTGAAAAAGCTGCATCGCCTCATCCTCACCAGCCGCGCTTGGCAATCGAAGCCGTCATCCGACACGCTCATGCTCTATCGCCGACTCGAAATCGAAGCCATCCGCGAGTCGATGCACGCCGTCAGCGGTCAGCTCAATCCGAAGCGCTTCGGCCCCGCGATGAAGCCCGGCATTCCCAAGGCCGCGCTCGAAGCCAACACCGACAAAGAAAAAGTCTGGCAGTCCTCCGACGAGCGCGAAGCCTCCCGCCGCAGCATCTACGCCTTCATCAAGCGCGGCCTCGTCGTCCCCATGCTCGAAACGCTCGACCTCGCCGACACCGTCAGCAGTTGTCCGCAGCGCCAGGTCACCACCGTCGCTCCGCAGGCGCTGAGCTTGTTCAATGGCGAGTTCGTGAACCAACAGGCGAAGAACTTCGCCGCACGATTGCAACGTGAGGCGGGGAACGATCATGAAAAGCAAATCACCCTCGCATGGAAGCTCGCTCTGTGCCGCGAGCCTTCACGCGATGAGATGGTGAAGATGCGCGCATTTCTTCAAGAGCAGCCCTTGGAGCAGGTCTGTCGCGTGATTTTGAATCTGAACGAGTTTGTTTATCCCGAATGATTACACAGTAGACGATGAATAGAATCCTACACATCAGTCCTGAACCTGAGACTTGGGGCACAGGTCGCCAACAAGATGTGGCGGTGGTAACTAAGAACGCTGCAATGCAACTCTGGAGGCATTGTCCCAACACATTTCTGAATCCCATAGTTGTGCGTCATCGTGATGACCATCCCAAAGCTGCATTTGCGAGGGATGAATGGGCAAGAATTCAAGTTTGGTTGTCTGCGGCGGACAACTTTTGGTGCAAATATGCATACCAAATGGCACATGAATTTTGTCATGTATTGGCTCTGCACGCCAATGAGAGCGCGGCATACTGGCATAAATCGGAACACGCCAACCACTGGCTTGAAGAGAGCCTTTGCGAGATGGCTTCGTGGTTTTCAATCAGATCGATGAGCATCGAGTGGAAGAGTGACCCGCCTTACAGCCATTGGATGAGCTACTCCCAGAGCCTGTGGGACTATGCACAAAACTTGATCAACGAGGCAACAATTCAAATGCCTGAGAGCGACAAATTCTCAGATTGGCTAAAACTCAATGAGCCTGAAATGAGGCGTAACTCGCTCGCTGGAAACCCTACTGCAAACAGGGAGGCAAACAAAATCATTGCGCTGATGCTCTTGCCTATATTCGAGCGTAGCCCCAATGGATGGGAATCACTGACATTCCTGAATCTCGTTAGCCGGGATGAGCACAAGACGCTGAATCAACAATTGTCAGATTGGCGCTCGGTTTGTCCTGACAACCTCAAGACACTTGTTGGCGAGATCGCTGTGAAGTTTAAAATTCAAATTTGAGCCATGTCCCGCTTCACCCCCAATCGCACGCCATGCGGCCAGACACGCCGGGAGTTTCTCTGGCAGGTCGGCGGCGGCTTTGCGGGGCTGGCGTTGGCGGACTTGATGGCAGCCGAGGCGCTCGCGGCATCGCCGCTGGCGGAGAGGCGGCCGCATTTTCCGGTGAAGGCGAAGCACTGCGTGTTCCTGTTCATGAACGGCGGGCCGAGCCAGGTGGACACGTTCGATCCGAAACCGGCGCTGAAGAAATACCACGGCATGGCTTACACCGGCGATGCGAAGGTGGGATCGAACGGACGGGCGGTGGGGCATCTGATGCAGTCGCCGTTTGAGTTCAAACGGCACGGGCAGCGCGGGCTGGAGATCAGCAGCCTGTTTCCGCACACGTCAATGTTTGCCGATGATCTGTGCGTGATCCGCTCGATGCACGCGGACACGGCGGCGCATGCGTCTGGCTGCTTACAGATGAACTCGGGCAGCATCTTCATCGGCAAGCCCTGTCTCGGCGCTTGGCTGAACTACGGACTCGGCTCGGCGAATCAAAACCTGCCGGGCTTCGTGGTGATGACGGACCCGCGCGGCGGTCCCATCGGCAGCGCGTCGAACTGGACGTCGGGCTACATGCCGGCGGCGTATCAGGGCACGTTGTTTCGCAGCGGCGGCTCGCCCTTGCTCGATCTCGCCACGCCGGAGGGCACGAGCGACCGCACGCAGCGGAGGAGTCTCGATCTGCTCAAGTCGTTGAACGAAGAGCATCTCAAACGGCATCCCGAGGAGACGGAGCTGATGGCGCGCATCGAATCGTATGAGCTGGCCTATCGCATGCAGACGGAGGCGATGAGCGTGGTCGATCTCGACAGCGAGGACGCTGCCACGCGCGAGATGTATGGCCTCAATGACAAGCGCACGGCGGACTTTGGCCGCAAGTGCCTGATCACGCGCAAGCTGATCGAAAAAGGCGTGCGCTTCATCCAGCTCTATTCCGGCGGCGGTCACATTGAGGACACCTGGGATGGTCACAACGACTGCATCACCAACCACACGCTGCACGCGGGTGAGACGGACAAGCCCATTGCCGCGCTGATTGCCGATCTGAAACGTACGGGGCTGTGGGACGAGACGCTGCTGGTCTGGGGCGGTGAGTTCGGACGCACGCCGACGAGTGAGGGCGTGGGCAAGCCGGGCCGCGATCATGATTGGCACGGTTTTTCCATGTGGCTGGCCGGGGCCGGTGTGAAAGGCGGGCAGGCCATCGGTGCGACAGATGAACTCGGTTTCAAAGCCGTCGAGGACCGCTGCCATGTGAGCGATCTGCACGCGACGATCCTGCACCTGATGGGCATTGAACACACGCGCTTGAGTTTTCCGCATCAGGGGCTGAACCAACGCCTCACCGGCGTGGAGGAGCGGCGAGTGATCACCAAGGCATTGGCATGATGAAAACCGGAACAGACAACCTCATGAATGCGATTCGACTGTGCTTGATCCTGTTGCCCGCCTGCATTTTCGGCCAGGACTGGGTGCTGGAAGGCAACGCCGCGTGGCAGGCGCGGGATTCGCAGGCGGAGTGGGTGTTGCAGGACCAACTCTGGATCGGCGGCGGGTGGTTTCAGTCGTTTGAGGAGCCGCCGCGTGATGTGTGGTCTTCCAGTGATGGGAAGGAGTGGAAGCTGGTCGAAAAGAATGCGCCGTGGCTGCACAGCGATCTGCCGATGGGCATCACGTTTCAGGACAAGCTGTGGATCATGGGCGGCTGGCACAAGGGCCGACTGCCGGGGCATTCAGCGAGCAATCAGGTGTGGTCTTCTGCCGATGGCGTGAAGTGGGAGCAGGTGACGCAGGCCGCTGCATGGTCGCCACGACTGGCGGCGGGTCTGGTGGAGCATCGCGGGCGCATGTGGCTGCTCGGCGGCACGGAGAACTACTACTTCGGCGATGAGAAGAGCCTCAAGAACGACGTGTGGTCGTCCATTGATGGCAAGGAGTGGAAACTCGAAACCGCGAACGCGCCGTGGTCGCCGCGTGGTTACCACCAAGCAGTGGCGCTCAACGACAAAATGTACATCCTCGGCGGCGGCAACTACGTCCCCGCTTATCACGCGAAGAATGATGTGTGGTCGTCCAGCGATGGGGTGAACTGGACTTGCGAGACGGCAGCCGCGCCGTGGGAACCGCGTTTGTGGTTCTCTGCGGCGGTGTATCGCGGCCGCATGTGGGTGCTCGGCGGTTGGTCGAAGGAGAAAGACAATTTCGGCGATGTCTGGCACAGCGCCGATGGCAAGGCGTGGCATAAATTTGAAACGAAGACCTGCTGGAAGGCACGGCATGAGCATTCGGTGTTCGTATTTCAAGACAAGCTCTGGGTTGCGGGCGGTCATGCGCGGCCGTTGTCCAATGAAGTGTGGTCGCTCAGTCTGCCGCAAGATTGGAGCGTGGCGGAAACGCAGCCTGTGCTCACCCTACCGGTGCGCGTGCATCTGGTGCAGTCAGAAGCCATGCCAGCCATGCACACCACGCTGGTGGAGGCGGATGTGAAACGTATCATGGGCAAGGTGAACCGGATCTGGTCGCAGGCGGGCATTCAGTTCGAAATCGAATCCATCGGACAAAAGACGGCTGTTGCGCTGGAGCCTGAGATGCGGTTGAAGCCTGAGTTTGACCGGGTGCTGGCGATGATTCCAAAGTCCCGCCTCAGTGCCACGGCCATTGACGTGTGTTATGTGAAGGAAGTCGGGCCGAACGGCTTCTATTACGGCGAGCCGATCGTGGTGAAGGATACCGCCCGTCTCAAAGAGGTGCCGGGCGGCATGGACGAACCGCTGCCGCGAGTCACCTCACATGAGATCGGCCATGCGCTCGGTTTACCACACCGACAGGAGACTACAAACCTTATGCAGTCCGGCACGACGGGATTTCTCTTGAATGCGGCGGAGATCGCCATCGCACGGAAGAAGGCGCAGGAATACCTCACGCGCCATCAGGCGGTGGAATAGCTGAACTCGGCGAGAAAATTCATGCGTGAGCGCTGTATAGTTTACATGCGCACACTTCTGCTCTCCTTCCTCGCCATCGTCTCACTGCACGCTACTGACGCCCCCAAGGCTTCTTTGATGGCCGGTGCGGCTACCAGCAACATCACACCGGAGCTTGGCGGTGAAGTCGTGGGCGGATTTGCGCCGTTTCCCTGCACGCACATTCACGACGAACTTCATGCCCGCTGTCTGGTGCTCGATGATGGTAAAACTAAGCTGGCGCTCGTGGTGTGTGATTTGCTCGGCCTGCATCGCAGCGTGTCGCTGAAAGCGCGTGAGTACATCGAGGCTGAAACGGGCATCCCGGCGGCGAACGTGCTGATCTCCGGCACGCACACGCATTCGGCGGTGAATGCGCTCGGCGGTCCGGTGCGTGGTTACTTCTCGGATTTGGAGCTGACGGACTATCAAAGATTCGTTGCCCGCCGCATCGCTGATGGCGTGCGTCGCGCGGTGAATCTGCTGCGTCCGGCGGAGATCGCGTTTGGCACGGTGGATGTGCCAGAGCACGTGCACATTCGCCGCTGGTTTTTGAAGGAGGGAGCGATGCCGCCGAATCCCTTTGGCAAGATCGATAAGGTGAAGATGAATCCCGGCGCAGGAAATTCGGCGCTCGTGGAACCAGCAGGAGAGTCTGATCCCACGGTGTCCTTCATCGCCCTGCGCGAGCCGGGAGGACGGCTCATCTCCGTCTATTCCGCCTACTCACTGCATTACGTCGGCGGTGTCGTCAGCGGACACATCTCGGCCGACTACTATGGCATGTACTGCGAGGCGTTGAAGCGCCTGCAGCAGGGTGGCAA
Organism: Prosthecobacter sp.; assembly: GCA_041688535.1. GTDB lineage: Bacteria > Verrucomicrobiota > Verrucomicrobiia > Verrucomicrobiales > Verrucomicrobiaceae > Prosthecobacter. Next base: position 788 of record JBDNIB010000423.1, on the reverse strand, counting down.
TGACGATCCGCCGTTTGTTGCGATGATGGCGAATGGAACCAGCGGCGATGCGAACAACATTAACTTCACCCATCCTCAGCCACGCAAACAGCCGTACGAACAGATGCGCTACGTCGCTGAAGACGTGGCGGCGAAGGTGAATGGAGCACTCGCGAAAGTGACATGGCAGAACAACGCGCCGCTCGCCGCGCGATACCGCGAACTCGATGTGAAGTGGCGTGCCATTCCCACTGATCTCATCGCCTGGGCTAAGGAGACGGAGGCCCAGGCGCCGCGCATCCAAGGCGGCAAAGCGGATCTGCCACTCGCCTATGCCGGGCGCGTGCAACGCCTCGCGCAAGCCAGTCCAGAGACAGGATTCCCCGCACAGATTTTGCGCATTGGTGATGTCTGCATCGGCTCCTCGCCCTGCGAGACCTTTGCGGAGACAGGTGTTGAATTCCGCAAGCGTAGCCCCTTCGCGAAATCCTTTATGGTCGAGCTGGCGAACGGTTACTACGGCTACATGCCCACGCCGCGTCATTTTGAACTCGGTGGCTACGAGACCTGGCCCGGCACGAACAATTTGGAGTCTCAGGCTTCCGTGAAGATGATGGACACGCTGCTGGAGATGGCGGCGGAGGTGAAGTCCGTGCCATGAAACTGTTCGCCGTCTGCTTATTGCTCGTTCTCACTGCGCCTGCATTCGCGGAATGGCAGGCGGGTGCGGCCAAAGCCGACATCACACCGATGGAATCCGTGCCGCTCGCGGGCTACGGCGGCAAGACGCGCATGTCGCAACGGGGCGA
>JBDNIB010000422.1:0-7659 GCA_041688535.1 Prosthecobacter sp. | reverse complement strand
CGTGCGTGGTGCCGAAGATCAAGGTGCTGGGACGTAGGATGGGTGTGGCGAAGCCCGCCCGTCTGCTTGGCGGCAACAAGGAGACAGGTGAACGCCCAAACTGTCGGGAGGTGCTGCGAAGGAGGCGGTGGGTCATAGCAAGGCATCGGCGCAGCACACCCCCAACCTACGGTCAGCAATGATGCGCACCGCGGGTGTTCACATGGAGCGAGAACAGGCTCTGACTGGCGGTGATGAAGAGGCGGTTCCGCTTGGGGCCGCCGAAGCAGAGGTTGCTGGCGGTTTCGGGCAGTTTGATGTGGCCGAGGAGTTTTCCTTCAGGATTGAAGACATGAACGCCGTCGTAGCCGTCGCCGATCCAGCCGGCGCTGGCCCAGAGATTGCCTTCAATGTCGCAACGGACGCCGTCGGAGTTTCCTTTGGCTTTGGGGTCGGCGAGCTGGCCTTTGTTGGTGGCGAAGATCTTGCCGTTTTTCACTTTCGTGCCGTCCACGTCATAGACGCGGATGTTTTTCGGCGAGCCGGTGTCCACGACGTAGAGCTTCTTGTAATGGGGGGAGAAGCAGAGGCCGTTGGGCTTTTCGAGGTCTTCGGTGATCTTGGTGATTTCGCCGCCGGGATCGATGCGATAGACGGATTCTTTGAGGAAGAGCTCTCCTTTGTTACCTTCGTAATCCATCATGCTGCCGTAGCCGGGATCGGTGAACCAGACGGAGCCGTCGGGATGCACGACACCGTCATTGGGCGCGTTGAAGGGCTTGCCGTCGAATTTTTCGGCGAGGACGGTGATCTTGCCGTCGAGTTCATAGCGAACGACGCGGCGGGTGGCGTGCTCGAAAGAGATTTGGCGGCCTTGCAGGTCGAAGGTGTTGCCGTTGCTGTTGTTGGCGTTGTTGCGCATGACGGAGACGTGACCGTCTTCGGGGAGGTAGCGCATCTGGGCGTTGTTGGGGATGTCGCTCCATACGAGGTAGTTGCCGGTGCCGTTCCAGGCGGGGCCTTCGGCCCAGAGCATGCCGGTGTGCAGGCGACGGATGGGCGAATTACCCTGGATGAGTTTTGCAAACTCGGGTTCGAGAGCGATGACGTCGGGATCGGGATAGCGCACGGGCGTTTGGACGGACCAGTCGCGGGCGAGGACGGTGCTGGCGGCGGAAACGGCAAAGGTGGTGAGGAAGGCGCGGCGGTTGGTGTTCATGGCTGGGCTGGTTGTAGCGAAGGAAACGCGGGATTGGCAAGTTTTTTGGCCGGTGGATTTAATTTGGCCCACGGAATGCACGGGAACCGGAGATTTGAGGTTCGGATTTGAGCTGATGGTAAGCAGGCGGGTTTTGGCGTTGGCGCCTGGCAGTTTTCCAGAACCGGCTGAAGCCGGGACTACAAAACGAAAAGGCCCCGGCCGCATTGCTGCGGGTCGGGGCTGGGGAGGTGTTGTCGAGCTGAATTAGACGATCTCGACGTTTTGGCGGCCGAGCTTCTCGTAATCTTTGGCGGCGTAGCCGGGGACGGCGACGGGATACCAGCCATCGGCGTCTTGTTTAACCGGCGGCTCGGATTCGAGGGTGATGATGTTAGGCATGTGCTGCACTTTGGAGTTGAGCACTTCATCCCACTGCAGCTCTTTGCCGGAGTAGGTGGCCATGCGGCCCATGAGGGCGGTCATGGTGCTCTCAGCACCGTAGTAGGCGTTGTTGATCGGCTTGTTCTCACGAATCGCGGCCTGGAGGGTGTCGTGTTCAGTCTGATATGGATCGGGATCGAGTTTCTTGGCGGCCTTGCCCTTGGCATCGCTGATGTCCTTGCCGCCGGGGCGATATTTCCAGATGGTTTCGCCCTTGTGGTTGTTGGCGTAGCAGCGGCCGCTGTTGTCGAGGTAGATCTTGCCCTTGGTGCCGGTAAACTCTTCGCGCACAGCATTGGAGACGCCGGACTGGTGGCGGCACTGGCTGTTGATGCGGACACCGTTTTCATAAGTGTACTCGACGTAGTGGTGGTCAAAAATCTGGCCGAATTTCTTGTCCACACGCTGCTGGCGACCGCCCATGCCCTGGGCGCTGACAGGGTGACCGCCAAGGAACCAGTTGGCGACGTCGATGTTGTGGATGTGCTGCTCGTTGATGTGGTCGCCGCAGAGCCAGGTGAAGAAGTACCAGTTGTTGATCTGATACATGAGCTCAGTCTGGTCATCGCGCTTGTCACGGAACCAGATGCCGCCGCCGTTCCAATAGACCTGACCGCCGGTGATGTCACCGATGATGCCCTGTTCCTTGACCTGGGTGAGGGCGTCACGGTAGCAGTTTTGGTAACGACGCTGCAGGCCGCAGACGACCTTGAGGTTTTTTTCGTCGGCGATCTTGGCCATCTCAAGGACTTTGCGCACGCCGGGGGCATCCACGGCGACGGGTTTTTCCATGAAGATGTTTTTGCCAGCGTTCACGGCGGCCTCAAAATGATACGGCCGGAAGCCGGGAGGAGTGGTGAGGATGACGAGGTCGCAAGAATCAATGACTTTCTGGTAGGCGTCAGGGCCGGCGAAAACGCGGGAGTCGTCCACTTTCACCTTGTCAGGGACTTTGTTGCGCAGGTTGCTGAGGGCACCGTCGGCCTTTTCTTTGAAGGCATCGGCGACGGCATGCAGCGTGACGCCTGCCTGGTTGGTGCTGAGGGCCTGGCTAGCGGCACCGGTGCCACGGCCGCCGCAGCCGATGAGGCCAACTTTGATTTCATCGCTGCCTGCGGCCCAGGCGGATTGCGCGACGGTGAGGGCGCTGGCGGCGGCGGTGGTGCCGATAAACTGGCGACGCGAGGTGGCCGCTGCGGGGTTGGTAGTCGGTGTGTTCATGGGTTGAATGGGTTGGTTTGACGTGATTTGAAATCAGGCGAGGGCGTTTTTGATGAGGGCGTAGCCTTCGGTGTAAACTTGCTCAGTGCTGGGGAAGAAGTCGCGCCAGACGCGGGTGGCGGCGGCGAGATCGGGCAGGGCGCTGCCGAAGGCCTCGATGGTCATCCAGCCGTCGTAGCCGATTTTTTTGAGGTGCTTGATCTGCTCGGTGATGTTGATGTGGCCGCGCCCGGGGGTACCACGGTCGTTTTCAGAGATATGGACGTGGTTGAGCTTGCCGGAGGCGAAGACGGTGTCGATGGCCACCAGCGGGTTCTTCTCCTCAATGTTGGCGTGGAAGGTGTCGTACATCGTGCCGAAGTTCGGATGATCGACGCGCTTCACATAAGCGGTGGCCTGCTCCATGGTATTGAGCAGGTGGGCCTCGAAGCGGTTAAGCGCCTCGATGGCGCATTTCACGCCTGCGGCCGCCGCCACAGGGGCGATGGCGCGATGCACTTCGGCAGCGCCCGCGAGTTCGGCTTCGGAAGGGAAGGCACCGGTGAACTGGCCGAGCACCTGATAATAAGGACCGCAAAGGGTCTGCACGCCCGCATTGTGAGCGCACTCCAGCACGCGCTTGAGATGGTCAATGGCACCTTGGCGATTCGCGGCGACAGCGTTGATGGCGTTGTGCGCCTCATCGGGCAGCACGGTGACGGCAGTGCATTGCAGGCCGTTGTCCTTCAGCACTTGGCCGATGTCTTTGAAGTGCGCCGGGTTGCTGACATCGAAGATCGGAATTTCGACGCCATCGTAGCCGGTGGCCTTGAGTTTTTCGATGACAGGGTAGTTCGCTTCGGTGATGTGGCCGGAGTAGAGCAGGAGATTGAAGCCGATTTTCATGTTGGGAATGCAAACTAAGGACAGGCACCCCGCTTGGCAAGGTTTGAGTCGGGAGAATTGCCGCGAACATCGTAACGCAGGCATCAGCGCCCTTTTTCTGCGGAATCGCGAAATCGACCGATCGCAAATTCGGCATTGAAAAGGGTGCGTCTGATTTCATTAGTGCGCAGGTCTCCTGCCCCAAGGGTTTGAAGGCGAACACCTGATACCATCATGACTGCACTCCGTCTCATCCTCCTGTCCGCCTCCTGTCTTGCGTTGTCTGCCTGTGACAACTTGAAGAATTCCAACAACAGCGACCCCTACGCCTCGAACTACGGCAACGACGGCCACTACAACCCCTATTCCGGCCAAAGTGGTAACGCGCAGCCTTCCACGCCTTCTTATCAGAAGCCGCCGGCTGCCCCAGAACCGCCGCCAGACCCTTACGCCTTCAGCAGCACGAAGACGACCTCGTCCGTCTCCTCCTCCACCCCGAAGAAAACGACCACGACTAGCAGCTCACCCAAAAAATCGACGTCTTCCGCGAAAAAATCGACTTCGTATGCCAAAAAAACCACCAATTCGAAATACACTGTCGCCAATGGCGACACTTTATACGGTATCGCCCTCAAAAAGAAGACCACTGTGGCAAAAATCAAAAGCGCTAACGGGCTTAAAAGCGATCTCATCCGCCCAGGACAGAGTTTGAAAATTCCCTGATTCAACGATTGGAGGTTTTTTCACCTTCATCTGCTCTGCGGCTCGAATAAACATACGGCTGTTGCCGTCAATCCTTCGCCACTCACATCCATGCCTGCCGCAGCCGCGCCCGACCCTGGCGAAGTCCCTGACATCGACTTGGTCAAACGCGCCCAAACAGGTGACACCCGGGCCTTTGACACGCTCGTAACCCGCTACCGTGGGAGGATCTACGCCATGACCTACCACCTCATCCAGAACGACACCGAAGCCTGGGATCTCGCACAAGAGGCCTTCATCAAGGCATGGCGCGCGCTGCCCAATTTCAAGCACGACGCCGGTTTCTACACCTGGCTCTACCGCATCGCCCACAACGTCAGCTATGACTGGCTGCGGAAGAAGAAAACCCAGGGCGATGGTGAATTTGATGACGAACGCACGGAGCACCGCATCGCGGTCGGTGCCGAGGCCACACCGAAAGGCGATCCCGCCCCCGACACCGCCATGCGCAATGCCGAGCTAGGGCAGCGCATCCAAACGGCCATCGCAAACCTTTCCACCGATCACCGGCAGGTGATCATCCTGCGCGAGGTCGAAGGCCTCGCGTATGAAGAAATCGCCGCGCTCGTGCCCTGTTCACTCGGCACCGTGATGTCGCGCCTGTTTTACGCCCGCAAAAAACTGCAGGAACAACTCAAAGACGTTTATGAAACCACCCTCTGAAGATCATGACCTCATCCGCTGGCTTGATGGCGAGATGAACGCCACCGAGCACGCCGCATTTGAAACGCGGCTCAAAACGGACCCCGCGCTCGCCAACGAAGCGCAGGTACTGCGCGCCCTGAGCGTCGGCATCCGCAGTCATCTGCCTGCTGACATGACCGTGCCGCACGCGGATTTTTTCAATTCGCAGATCCAGGTGCGCATCGGTCAATTGGAAATCGACAACGAACGTGCGCAAGCAACCGCCGCGCCCGGCGATCTGCTGCGCTGGTTGCGCCAGCCCTGGCTCACCGCTGCTGGTGCCGTGGCGCTGGCGGTGCTCGGCTTAGTGCTACTGCGTCCAATCGCAGAAACCTCTGCCAATAGTTTTATCCTAAGCTCCTACACGCCAAAAATCGGCGTGCAGGCACATGCGTTTCACGATGACGCAGCTGACGCCACGGTGCTGATGCTTGATGGCCTGGATGCCATCCCCGCCGACCGCAAAGTCTCCGGCATCCATGTCAAACACAGCGAAACCGAGCCACAGCTCGCCGCCACCACGCTTTATGATGTCGCTGGCGGCCGTCTGCTCATGATTTCGCGTGATGCCACCGGACTGCCGCTGATTTGGTCCAACTCCCCACGCGGATGAAGTTCCTGCTGACCTCCATCACCCTGCTTTCTCTATGCGTGACCTTGCGTGCGCAGGAAACGCCCGCTGTCAAACCAGCGACCGATGGCCGCGTCTGGGGCGCGCTGATTTTTGCCACCAACGACGCCGCCCAGCTCACCGGCGGGCGCGAGCAACCGCCCCCGAACCTGCCCAAGCTCAACGAGCGGCTGGGCAAGGTGTTCCCCTTCAAGCATTTCGAAATTCTTGGCCAGCATCAGCAGGACATCTTCCGCGAGTTTGAATCCTGGGTCGTGCCCTCACAGGACTTGTTTCTGAAAATAGATTCCAAAGGCCCGGCTGACCAAGGCGGGGTGAACCTGCATCTCCAGGTCTGGCGCGAGCAGCAGGTGCTGGTCAAAAGCGACGCCGTGCTGCGCGCTGGCAGCCCGCTCTTCATTGGTGGCCCGGCCTGGAAAAGCGGGCGTCTGATTTTTGTGCTCTCACTGGATCGCAAGTGAGTAGAGCTTAGCAGTGGCGGTGTTGCAGACGTGGGAGTCATTGCGTTCTGGTCATCCTACATGGCACTGCGTATGTGTTGGCGTGATTTGGGCCATGTTGGCTTGCAGCGGTAGAGCGGCCGCCGCAGCGTGTCGCCGCTGGTCCTGGCGTATGCGACCTGCGCGCAATTAGCGCACAAAAAACCCCGCATCTCTGGCGAGATGCGGGGTGATGTTTAATCTGGCAACGTCCTACTTTCGCATGGCCTGTCGCCATACTATCATCGGCGCAACAGCGTTTCACTGCCGTGTTCGGAATGGGAACGGGTGGTGCCACTGTGCCATGGTCACCAGACTGCGGCTCATACCGCCAAGTGAGGCGGATGAACCGAGTGTCTGGAGACACTTTCAGGGAAGGTTCCCTGACAACTGCATATTGGGAGAATTGACAGATTCTAGTTGAGCCTGGAACCAGGCTTCAGTTTGAGATGATCAATGTAAGACAAACGGATGATTAGTACCACTAAGCTGAACGCATTACTGCGCTTGCACCCGTGGCCTATCAACGTGGTGGTCTTCCACGATCCTTCAGGGAAAGCTTATCTTGGGATGGGCTTGGCGCTTAGATGCTTTCAGCGCTTATCCCTTCCGCACGTAGCTGCCCAGCGATGCTCTTGACAGAACAACTGGAACACCAGAGGTGCGTCAATTCCGGTCCTCTCGTACTAGGAATTGAACCCCGCAACTTTCCTGCGCCCACAGAGGATAGAGGACCGAACTGTCTCGCGACGTTCTGAACCCAGCTCGCGTGCCGCTTTAACCGGCGAACAGCCGGACCCTTGGGACCTTCTCCAGCCCCAGGATGCGACGAGCCGACATCGAGGTGCCAAACTTCATCGTCGATATGAACTCTTGGATGAAATCAGCCTGTTATCCCTAGCGTACCTTTTGTCCGTTAAGCGATGGCAATTCCACATTAAACCACCGGATCACTTTGGCCTGCTTTCGCATCTGTTCGACTTGTAGGTCTCACAGTTAGGCTGGCTTATGCCAATGCACTCAACACGTGATTGCCAACCACGCTGAGCCAACCTTCGCGCTCCTCCGTTACTCTTTGGGAGGATACCGCCCCAGTAAAACTGACCGGCTGACATGGTCCCACATCCAGATTCATGGACTGCGGTTAGATCGTTCAATACCCAAGGGTGGTGTTTCATTGACGACTCTGCGGAACCCGAAAGTTCCGCTTCAAAGTCTTCCACTTACGCTAAGCATGGAAACCAAACGACCAGTGACAGCTTACAGTTAAGGTGCATAGGGTCTTTCCGTCCTTCTGCGGGTAAGCAGCATCTTCACTGCTATTACAATTTCACTGAGCCCCTCGTTGAGACAGCGGACAACTCGTTACACGATTCGTGCAGGTCGGAACTTACCCG
>JBDNIB010000043.1:0-3456 GCA_041688535.1 Prosthecobacter sp. | reverse complement strand
GATGAGCTTGGAGGCTGAGGAGGAGCGCAACACCGCGCTGGGGATTTCGGCGGCTGTAGGGAGGGCGGTACCGTTGCGCTGGAGCGCCTGATTCACGGTTTTGATGAGATCCCCCAGATCGAAGGGTTTCGTGAGATAGTCGAACGCCCCGAGCCGCATGGCTTCGACGGCGGTCTCGACGCTGCCGTGGCCGGTGACCATGATGACAGCGGTGTTGGGGAACTGCTCCCGACACATGCTGACGAGATCAAGGCCGTTCACGTCGCCGATGCGCAAATCCACGATGACTAGGTCAGGCTGGTGGGTGCGGATGGCGGCGATACCGTCGATGCCAGTGGTGGAACCAAACACTTGATGACCCGCAGCTTTGCAAAGCTTGGTCATGAGTTCGAGAATAGCGACTTCGTCGTCTATGATTACTAGTTTAGCCATATTGATTCGGTTAAATGAGAGGCAGGATTGATTGTTAGGTAAGCTAAACGACTCGCAGGATTGCGTCAATCTTGTATTCTCAAAAAAGAGAATACCCCGTCGCTGCTGTGCTTTTGTGACGTCAACGCTTCTGCATCGCCTCACGCAAGTGCTCCCAGGCACGGCGAAAATCCTGCTGCATGATGTAAATCGAGGCGATTTCCTGGCGGATGTATGGCGGGGCGTTTGGCAGGGCGGCGACTTTTTCCAGCGTGCGCAGGGATCCATTGAGGTCGCCCTGGGTTTTCTGCGCTTGGAATAGATCGATGCCCCGCCTCGCATCCGCCGGATTGTATAGCATGGCGCGTTCCAGCGCCGGGATGTCGGTGCTGGTTCCTGGCGCGGTGCGCGGGACAGAGGGCAGGTAGGGGACAATGATCTGGCAGGCCCGCTGAAACTCGGAGTTTTTGGCGTAGTGCTCGGCCAGAAGCCGCCAACCTTCATCCCGCCACTTGGCATTGGTTTCCAATGCCGTGATGAGCGCCGTTTGGTTGCCGTATTGATGCCAGATCTGGAACAGCCGCTCGCGCTGGACGGACTCAAGGTTCCGAAGGTCGGGATTCTCTGTCAGCAGGCTGCGCAGACACATGTCGAACTCCACGCGCGTCCGCACTCCCTCCAGAAAGTCCATTTTCAAATCGGCGGTGGAGGCGAGACTCCACAGGGTGGCGCGCAATCCCGGATGCCTCTCGGCATGATTGAGCATCATGCGGTAGTAGCCGTAGATACCAGGGCCGAAGGCCGAGTTGCGTTGGAGAAACTCCCGCCAGCCGATGCCGGAATACTGCGAGTCGTAATCCAGCCAGTACACCCCTTCCGTGTAGCATAGGGCTGCGTAATGCGGCTCCAGCACACGGGAGCGTGAAAAGTCGAGCAGGGCATCGTTGTAAGGGTGGCCGAGCCGGAGGCGGATGCGCGCCCTTTCGTAATAGAGAACAAAGTCCATGGGGCACAGCCTGATGGCCTCGTTGACTAACGTCAGCGCATCAGCGGTGGAGCCGGTGCTCGCCATCTTGCTGGCTTTCGCGCGCAGAGCTTGGGCGGCGCTTTTTCCTGGTAACACGGGATTTCCCTGCGACACGCTGAACCAGGCGGCTCCAAGTAGGAGTACGGCCAGTCCGGCGACTCGAAAAGTCAGGCGCGTCCCCCAGCCGGAGGGCAGGCTCAGGCGGCGGGGCCGGATGGCGATGCCCGCGAGCAAGGCCATGAAAAACGCATAGCCCATTTCATGGTTGGGTACATCGACCAGCCCGTGCAGGGCACCCATGCCGAAGGCGATGGCGGCCGTGTTGCGCAGCCTGCGGTCACGCATGCTGGAGCGGTTCTTGTTCTTCTTGCCAAACCAAGGGCCGGTGGTTTGAAACAGCCACACCAGCAGCAGCACGCCAGGAACCATCGTTAGCAGCCCCCCCTCTGACAGAAGCCAGAGTAAGTCACTCTCGGGGTGCAGGAATCGATTCCTTGGCTCGTGGTAGGTGGTCAGTAGAGGATAGACAGTCTCAAAATTTCCCAGTCCGACCCCCAGCCAGGGAGACTGCGCCGTCATTCCCAGGGTTTCGACGAACAGAACACCCCGTCCGCCTATGCTGGCCGCGTCACTGATTGAACTGGAATTCAGCCGCGCGCTGAGGTCGCCGCCGGACATCACCAGCAGGGTGGCGATGATGAAAATCAGCGACGCCGTCACCGCCATTTTTTGGAAAAAACCCTTTCGCATGGCAGCGGTGCCAAACCAGGTCGTCAGGCCGATGAAGAGCAGGATGATGCCCGCTCTGGAGGTGTTCACCAAGATACAGCTCAAAGGGGCGAGCGCACCCACCAGAAACAGCATCCACGTCCGCGCCTTCCGCCGGTGCGCGTCATAGGCCGCCGCCGCGCATAGGACCACGGTCATGGCGGCGATGCTGCTGATGTGGTTGCGATTGGCAAACGGGCCGAACGCCTCGCCCCAGACAGCATAATTGCGCGGCCACCAGGAGATCTGCACCCACTTCCATTCCTCCATGATAGAAAGCACGCATAGCAGCACGCCGCCCAGCGCCAGGGTTTGCAGCATGGAACGACGTTGCTCGCTGGAAAAACCGCGTGTCAGGCACCATGCCAGCCAGGCCAGCAAGGTGGCAAACAGCAGCCATGTCTCCGCAGTCACCCATGCCTGGGGGGTCAAGGTGCTGGAGAGTGCGATCTCCCAGACCTGGGTGAGCTGCAGCCGCCAGTCAGGCACATGCAGCCAGTCGGCCGGAAGATACGTCAGGAGCGGTGCCAGCAGGACCCCAAGCAGGCAGAGTGCAGGCAGCAGGGGCAGTTTGCGCTGCGGGGAAAACACGATCAGCGCGAGGGCCATCAGGACAGCCCCCAACGCTTTGGACCAGGTCTCACGACCTGCGCCGAAGAGGCAGGTTAACACCGGGATCGCCGCAAAGACATAGCCTTGCCAGGCCGGTCCCGCGATCTCATAGCTGCCTTCTTCTTGGCCGGGGCTGTCATCATCAGACTCAGCTTCGCTAGGCGCATCCGCCGGAGCGCTGGCCTGCAATGCGGCGGACTCATCCTCCGTGTCGTCGCCGACGAGGCGTGGGGAATGGCTTGGCGGGATGGGATCAGGATTGGGTTTCATGCCGTGCAGCGGGGCGGAAGGGCTGGGGCAGGGGCGTTCTGTTCGATGCAGGCGGGCAGCATGCTCCATTTTTTCAGGCAACGTTCAAGGACTGGAACCAGCACGTCGAGACGGAGTTGCCACTCGATGGGATCGATGGCGTCTTTGGGATGGTACAAAGTGCAGCTCAGCCCACTCGCTAGCTTGAGGGATTCACTCACGCAGTCAGGGTCTGGTCTTAAACTCAGTCCCATGCGCTCCAATCCATGGCGAAACAGCGTGGTGAACCCCGCCAGATCCTCGCAGCGCTCCACCTCAAAATCCAGCACCCTCCCGTAGGCACGGAAGTACTCCCGCTGGCGGCGGCGTTCGATGGCCTCGCTGATCTG
>JBDNIB010000421.1:0-9897 GCA_041688535.1 Prosthecobacter sp. | reverse complement strand
TCTTCCCCGCTCCCGACAGGCCACAGAGCCAGACGACACGCGTTTGTTGTTTCGGGAGTTCAGCCATGATTTTCCGTCTGGAGAAACGGCTCGGTGGCGAACACTGCGTTGCCTCCCACATTCTTGAGCCGCTTATATCCCAAGTCCTGAATGCTGAGCCGGTCAAACCAGGGCTGCGGCGGCACGGTTTCGAGCACGATGACCGGGCGATGCCTGCGCACGGTCTCCAACGCCCCTTTGAGCACCTGATGCTCGTAGCCTTCCACATCCAGATGGATCAAAGACACCCGGCGTTCCGGTGAAATCACCTGATCCAGCGCCATGAGAGGCACACGGGCGGTCAGATGCGGCGGATGATTCATCTCCGGCTCTATCCGGCACCTTCCGCCCAGCCGATGACCGGCAGGGCTTCGCACCAGGACATCGGCCCATCCCGTTGTTTCGCCCAGGGCCGCGTGATACAGGACGACATTGGTGGCGTCATTGATCTCCAGCGTCATCCGCGCCGCTGTGTGGCTGAAGGCGTTGGGTTCAAACGCCCAGACCAGGCATTCCGCCTGACACGCGGATGCAAGGCCCGGCAGCATGTCGCCAAAGAAAGTTCCGGCATGCACCACATCGCCATCGCCCGCATGTTGTCGTAAAAATCGCAGTGTGGCGTCCTCCCACACCTTGCCTTCCATCAGCACCAGCGCTTCGGAGCGGTTGCTGAATTCCAGCGGGATGCAGTATCGCCCAAACTCATTGCACGCCACTCGGTAGTCGGTGCCATCCACCGTGAACCGTTCAGGACTGGCCGCAGCGGCGGCCAGCCAGCCGGCTTGCGGCTTCCCGGAGGCATGCCTGCACCCACCGCCCGCATCACACGCACGGCCATCTTCATTCGTGCTCATTCGGGGTTATGGGCTGGCATTCGCGCTCAGAAATCAGCGGCACGGCGTTTGATCACTACGGCTCGGAAACTCACCGCGTCTCGGTTGATTTTTCCTGTGTGAATCAGCGGCAGTCATTTCGCCACTTTCAGAACTGGCACGACCAGATCCACGTTGAGCTTGGGCACATCCACGGCGGTGATGTCGGCACGGAGTATCTTGCCGCTGACGGTGACTTCCTTGCCGGGACGGATTTTCGGGATCAGCCCGTCAGGATCGGTGTGGACGTAAATCCAGGCGCTGACGATGATGTTCAGGCTGCCTTCTTTGACTTTTTCATCCTGGACTGCCAGACGCCAGCCGGTGATACCTTTGTTGGGAAACGGCCACGCCTCCACCTTGCCCACCTTCACGCGGAAGGTGCTCTCCTTTTCCAGTTCCCGCGTCGTGATGTCCTTGGACATCGCCATCGCGGTTTCGGCCTTGGTGTTGCCGCGCAGCTTGAGGAAGTCTTTGGACGGGATGTGCTTGAGCAGGTCTTTAAATTCGCGCACGGCTCCGGCACCCGCAGGCGCTTGGGCGGAGAGATGGAGAGTCATCAACAGGCTTGCGATGAGGAGGTGTGAAATGAGTTTTTTCATGGCTTTATGGGTTATTCGTTGTTTCGTCGAGGTTTTGGTAGGCGGCGGAAGCTGGTTGCTTCTAAGCTCATATTATTTGTTGATTTTTTGCAGCCTGACCCCGTTTCCCCTCATCCTAGAGAGTAATAATTAACGTTATTATAAATAATAATGCAATCAAGGCACCTGCAAATTTGCGTGAATGAGATTTGATTACAAAGGCCAAGCTAATCCCGAGAAGATTGAGCAGCCAAGCATGCATTGTTTTTGTCGTCCAATAATCCGTTGGCAATTGAGCTGCCGATTCAGGATTGGCCAAGCCCATAAACTGCAGTCTTAAATTGACAAAGATTTCTATTAGCCAAGCAATCGAAACAATCAGAATGACCACAGTAATTTTATAGTTTTTTTTTCCATATTCTACTTAAAAGCACTAAAGCCACGTGTGATTACTTTGCTACCTGTTGAAGCGGGAACAAACCATGAAAGGACAGTATATTCTTTACCAAAGAGCCATTCCCAAAAAGTTGCCGTGGGGGCTAAACCAGTTGATGCACATGGATATTTACTGTCAATGTATTCAAGAATATGCCCATCTAACACTATGCGGCCTTTTCTTCTTTGCTCATTAGAGATCTCTTTTTCTCTTTCCTTATTTTGACGCTCATATTCTTTGGGACAGCATTTGTTGCTTTCATTGTCTCCAATTTTATCTACAATATTATTGTCTTCGCAACATTGGGTTCCAGAGTCATATGGAGTTCCATTGCAGCAGTCTTGAGTCAACCCGACGTAATCGACTTTGTTTATCGCGTTATTGTTCACCATAGCATACAAATTATTTCCGTCGGATTCTTCTATCGGGTCCCTAGAAATCCATTTGCCTAGTTGTGAGCTATAATATCTAAAACCATAATTACTCCAACCTGACCTATCGTCTCTAAATTGTCCATGGAACAAGAAGCCCCAGTTAAACAAGGATTCAGCTCTTGAAGAGAAATCGTACTGCTGGAACTGCGCTAAACCAAACGCTGTGTAATTGTAGCGTTCCTCCACGATTCCGTCACTATCGGTGATTGCAATGGGATCATAGTAGTCCATCAGGCAATAAAGGCTTACGCCGTCATGGTCACGGCGCAGCAACTCGTCTCGGTGTCCTGGCCGCATGCCCCAGAAGTACTGCTGCTCAGGCATGGCGCTGGCATCCAGCCGTTCTTCGACACACTTCCAAACATCGTTGTAAAAGTAGTGACGCACGATGCTGGCTGATTCTGTTGTGGTGCGGCGGCTCGAGCCATCATAGGTATAGCGTGCGACTTCGTTTGTGGTCTGCGCATCATTGACCTGCACGATGCGGTTCCAAACGTCCCACAACAACGTGTAGCCCTTCGACCAGTCTCCGTTCTTGTCCGGGAGAGTGGTGGTCATATTACCGTTGGCATCATAGCTAGTTCCAGCGGCGATGCCGCTCAGGCTCATGATCTGGTTATCCGGGTTGTTCTGGCGAGGCTGCTCCAGCACCGGGAACCCTTCTTCATCGCGCTGGTACTTCTGCCAGTTGCCAATGGGGTCGTAGGCGAACGTTTGGGTGCTGGCGGGGATCGCCGCGATGGCGGTGCGGTTGATGTTGAGGTTGCCTTGATTCGCTGCCGTGACCTGGCCGAGGCTGTCGTATTGATAAAACTTGTCCTGCTTCGCGCTGGCAGGCGCTGCCAGGTCTTGGCGCCACAACCGGCGGCTGGCGCGGTCGTAGCCGTACTGAATTCGGTCCACCGATTGCGCAGATTCCGCAGAGAGGAGCTTGTTCCAGCGCATGTCCACGGTGCGGCCGAAGCGGTCGTAGCCGGAGTAAGGATCGCCAGAGTCGCCTAACGGTTCGTCGGCGGGTTTGTGGTAGGACAGCTCAAGTCCAGGCTGTGGCATGCCAAGGTGCAGGAATCTGCCTGCCCCCGCCCACTGGAACGTGGCAAGCGGGCCGGATTCTCCGGCGATCTGTGTCTGCGCCATGCGGCCGATACGGCCGTCAATGCTGCCAGCGTTACCATAGCTGATGTTGATGACCTTCCCCGAAGGATAAGTGACGTTGGTGCGGCGCGTGGTGTTAGCGCTGCCGTCGGCATAGGCGTAGCTGACGCGCGGCGTGCTGCCATCGGCTGCTCCACTGTGGCTTTGAATGTCGGCGGTCAACTGGCCGAATGCATTGTATTCGTTGACCACTTGGTTTACTACACTGCCTGCTCCTACCGCCGGATCATCATGGCTGGTGATGCTGCTGACCAAGCCACGTGCATCGTAGGCGCGGCTGATGCGGCGCACAGCTCCATCGACTGACGTTCCCAGGGTCACGACGCGATCCTCTAAAGTCCGGCCCAGCTTGTCGAGATCAAAAACATGCTCCGTGCCATTGGCATCGGTGGTGGCGACATTGCGGCCCTGACGGTCATAGGTGTAGCTCAGGTGGCTCAGCACGGTGCCATCCGGGGCCACGTCGCCCGGATACATCTTCGCACGCAGCAAATCCGTGCGCGCCACGCTGCTGTCTGCCAGCGTGGTGCCAAAATCCCAGCGCGTGACCTGATCGCCCGTGACAATGTTTTTCACGATGAGACGGCTCAGGCCGCCATCGGGCGCATACACATATTCGGTGGTGCGGTTGGCTCCGCTGTCGTTTTCTGACGCATCGGCCACGAAATTCTCAGTGAGCTTGATTTGTCGGCCCAGCCGGTCTTTCTGCGTACGGGTGATAACACCATCCGGGGCCACCGTTTGCGCAGGCTGGCCGTCTTGCGCGTAAACCGTGCGCGAAACCAGAATCGTGTCCGCAGGCGTAGGAGCTAGAGCCGGACGAGACAGCTCAGCGCCGCCATTCGTGCCGTAATTAGCCTGCGCATGCTGGCGGCCAATCGGGTCGGCCCATTGCGCGGCATAGGTCACGCGCGCCAGAGGTTGCAACCCACTGGGGCCGTTGAGCGGCCCGGTACCGGTGGCATCATGGAACCGCTGCCTGCCGGTGGTGAGCAGCACATTGCTTGCATCGTCGTAGCTGTTCTCGCTCTGCTCGATCACGATGTCATGCGTCACCTCGTTGCTGTTGCCATCAAGCCCGCCGGTGAGCGGATAAGCAAAGTAAGAAGCAACGGCACGCCGCAGCGTGTCGAACTGCGTTTTGGTGTAGCCGTTGAACCCAGGCTGCACGGTCTTGATCTCCAACCCACGCGGGTCGTACCTCTGTTCGGTCTTGAGCGGGTGCGTCAATGCCCCGGTGCTTTGATTCACCCCGTAGCTCTGCTGGAGGTAAGGACGCCCGAGTGCATCGAGCGCGATGGTTTGATGGCCGGTGCGGTTGGCTTCGGCCACCGCCGTGTGGTAGCTCGTGCTGGAAACCGGGTTGTCCTGATTGCCGTAGGCCGTGGCCTGGAGCAGCACGCGGATATCATCGCTCGTGCTGCTGAGGACGCGCCGCCCTCGGAAGTCATACGAATAAGTGATGACTTGGTCGTCCGCGCTGGTGTCGTTGAAGGGACGCCGCTCCTCAATCAGGCTGCCCGGGTTGTCCACCTGACCGTTGTTGTAGGTGCTGGCCAGCACCTTCACCATGTTGTTGCCACTTGGTGGACCGCTGCCCGCCGGATTGCTGTCCGTCGCGCCCACGTCATTCGTTCCCACCCAGCGTTCTGTGACAAGACTGCGGGCGTCACGCACGTCACGCGTGATGGTGCCGCCGGGACTGACTGCCTTGTTCCGGCGATCCTGAGAGTCGTAGCCGTAGCCCGTTTCGAGATAGTGCTCGTCCTTGAACCCAAGCACAGGGTTTTGATCCAACTCACGATCTGAGGATGGAATCGTGTGGTAGGCGCACGTTGCCAGCAGCAAGGACTGCTCGGAATACAGGTTGCGCGTCCATTTCGTCCAGTTCGACTGCGGGAACCGATCTCCCCCGTCGATCTTGTCGCCGCCAGGATTGGAGGACTGGATGACATCGGTGATCTGATTGCGCAGATCGCGCTGTGTGATGCTCACCGGCCCCAGCGTGCGGTAGCCGTCCCCCACTGCATAGCCCTGGCTGACCCAGGTCTGCCTGCGACCGTCCAGATACACGCGAAACACGGCGCTGCGGGTCAGCTTCGCGGTGCCGTCCATGTCACACGAGTGCAGCGGCCCAAGCTCCTGCAGGTTGCGCCCTTGCGCATCGCATTCAAAATCACTGATGAGGTGATAGCCGCCACCGCTGGGAGTGGACCAGCCATCTGGCACCACAGCGGGATTCATGCGCTGGGTATCGACATCCGTGATGCGTTGCCACAGCCCGCCGGTGATCGGATCAAAGACCTGGAACACCAGCACCTCGATTTCATCCTTGAGCCATTCGGTATTGCCAAAGCGGTCGTAGCGCTCCACCTGGGTGTAGGTGTCCCCCGTGCCGTGCTCACCGGTCGAGATGACCGGCAGCGTGGTGGTCTTCTGGAGTGGTCGCAGGCTGCCCGTCGTGTACCATTCGTAGTCGTAGCTGGTGGTGGCAGGATCACTGCCGCCGCTGGCATCGCTGCGGTATTCGGTGCGTGAGGCCGTGCGGTAAAGCGTGTCGTCATCCACCACATGGGCGCTGTAGGTCAGCTCGTAAAGCTTGATGATGCCACCGGCACTGCCCTGCTGCACGCCCGCCCATTTCACATAACCTGGAGCGGCTCCGGCTCCGCCGCCGGTCGCCGGGTAATACTCCCAGCGTTTGAGCAGCCCTTGATCCGTGTGCAATGTGACGACAAGGTTTTCACTCGAGTTGGACGGCTGGGTGACACTGGCAATGGCATCCGCCCCGCAGCGCAGCACTGGATGGTACTGGTCGTCATACTCCGAGTACTCCATCGTGGTCGCGCCCGTGCCGGAGAGGATCTTCAAAATCGGCTGGTTGGCCTGATTGTAATACACCGTCTGCACGCTGCCATCCGGCGTCGTCTTGGTACTGCGGCGACTCCAGTTCTGTCCGGTGCCATCGCTGTTAAGGCGGTCATAGGTCGTCGTCAGCGTGCCGCCACGCGCCTGCCAGAGCGTGACACGCTTTTGCGCATCGTATTGCCGGAACGAGGTGGCAAAGGTAGCTAACAGGCTGTCCGGCGACACGTTTACATCCTCTGGCGGATAACCCGCCGCTACCATGAGCGCGTAGTCCTGCGGGTTCAGCGTGAGACGCAGACCGTGCGTGAAGCCCTCGGCGGAATCTTCTTTGTAGTAGCGATAGTAGGTGGTGTAGATGCCTTCCCACTGGCTTGTCTGCGCGTTGAACATCGACTCGGAGGCAGTTTTGAGATCATTCAGACTTCCTGCGCTATCAGCGCCGGTGTGGTAGGTGTAGCTCCAGCGCTTGACCGGCTGCATAACCCCATCACGCGAGATGCGCTTTTCCACCAGCAGGTAGCGTCCCTGATGCGGGCCGCTGGCAGCGGAAGTGTAGTGCAGGCTGGCGCTGTGTTGGGTGCCAGGCAAGGTGCGCACCAGCGAGATCAAACGCTGGCTGCCATCGTAGGTGGCGATGGTTTGCGTGCCATCCTGTGCGGTCATCTGCTTGAGCTTGCCACGAAGACCCGCCAACGAATCCGGCCCAAAAAACAGCCAGGAAGCGCCGCTGGTCTGGGTGACAAGATAGCCATCCGCAGTCACCGTGACGCGCCGCCTCGTGCCATATTCACCCGTGTAAAGGGAGGTTCCCGAATTCCACAACCATCGCGTCGTGCCACGCTGACTTTCCACCATGAACACCTCCCGCGACATGTCGTCCACCATCACGGTGCCAAAACTTAGGTACGGCACGGTGGTGACCAGCCAACTGTTGCCATTCGGGCCAAAACCATTGTTGGTAAACCGCGCAATGTACTGGAGCCGATGACTCAACCCCGACGCCATGCCCTCGCCCCGAACCGGACCCGACGGAAGTGAAGAAGAAACTGGCATGGCTTTAATTTCCTGGGATAGATTTTACTTGGGGGACTTCAGTTCCGGTACAATGAGGTCGATATTGTGCTTGGGAACATCAACGGCGGTGATGTCAGCGCGGTTGATCTTACCGGTAACAGTGACTTCCTTGCCTGGACGAATTTTTGGGACTATCCCTTCGGGGCCGGTGTGGATCGTTGTTGCGACAAGGTTTAGTATGCATCGGAAGATGTTCGCTTCTATGCTCATACTAGTTGTTGATTTTTTGCACCCGTTCCCCGTTCTGCTGCTTCCTTCCGCAATTTTTGATTGTATCAATAAATTTGATCGCGAGCTTTTGTTCATATGATGTCAGATGGCGCGACGGCATCCTGGATAAATATCCGACGATGCGATGCATTTCATCTCCCGCCTCCATATGATACTTTACCCAAGACACCTCTGTTGAGTTCTGTTTCTCACTCTTGCAGTAAATGAATTGGGGATTTTTTGATGTTACAAATAACTGGATGTGCCTATCCTCTTGTTTTGGACAAATCCTCGCACGCGTGGTTTTTGCGATGAGCGTCATTGTTATAGATACATAATCGTCTAACCTATCATCAAGATTGGCAATGAACCATTTTTTTGGCGCCAATAATGCTTCTAACGAACGTAAATCACCCAACGGCGTAGATTTAGATGCGCAGCCAGCACACAGGATGAAAACTATCAAGTGTACTATGGGTAACAATAGCCTCATGTTATTTTTCACCTCTAACTTTACAGCAGTCCACTGATTCGGTTTTCCCACAAATTTCTTTGGCTTCATTCCCCAACCTCTCTGTGACAGTAAAACCGTCAGGGGGGCGGATCGTGGAGCATATCACTTGCACGGTAATTGACTTGCAATTTTTATCATTTTGGCATCGGGTATTTGCTTTATTTATTGCATTACGAAACGCAGCCCGAGCGCGCGTGGCAAGTTCATTCGGTCCGGCAAAATCACCGGAGGCGATAGACGCCTGGATGAAGTCTCCGAGGTCCATCGGAACGGTGACGGCGAGCTGTGTCATAAGCTGATTATACCTGCCGCGTTCTCCACGGTCAACACCTCACCCGTTCACCACATTCACCGTCTTCCCAGCCAGGAACGCCTGCAAGTTCGCGGCGGTGATGTCGATGAGGCGGGAGCGGGATTCGCGGCTGGCCCAGGCGACGTGCGGCGTGACGATGCAATTCTTGGCAGTGAGCAGTAGATTGTCGGCTTTGGCGGGTTCGACGGACAGCACATCGAGTCCGGCACCGGCGATGCGGCCTTCGTTCAGGGCTTTGGCCAGCGCAGCTTCATCGACGAGCGGGCCGCGGCCGGTGTTGATGATCATCGCTTCGCGCTTCATCAGGCCGAGCGTGCGTTCGCCGACGAGGTGTTTCGTGGCATCGGTCAGTGGGCAGTGCAGGCTGATCACATCGCATTGGCGGAAAATGTCGTCGATCTCGGCGGCTTCGACACCGGCGGGAGGTGCCTCCTTCCAGGTGCGCTTCGAAGCGAGCACCTTCATGCCAAAGGCCACGCCGATCCGCGCCACAGCGCTGCCGATCTCGCCGTAACCAATGATGCCAAGCGTGCGTCCGGCCAGTTCGATGATGGGGTGATCGTAGTAGCAGAAATCGGGGCACTTCACCCAGCCACCTGCTTCCACACTCTTCGCGGCGTGACCGACGTGGTTCGTCATCTCCAGCAGCAGCGCGATCACATGCTGCGCGACGGCGGGCGTGCTGTAGCCCGGCACATTCGTCACCACGATGCCGCGTGCCTTGGCCGCCACGACATCGACGACATTGAAGCCCGTGGCCGTGACGCCGATGTATTTCAACTCGGGCAGCGCCGCGATGATTTCCCGCGTCAGCGGCGCTTTGTTCGTGATCACGATCTCCGCTCCGGCACAGCGGGCGACGGTTTGATCCAGCGGCGTGCGCGCATGCACCTCGCAGGACGCGATGGCTGCGAGCGGTTGCCAGGAGAGGTCGCCAGGATTGGTGGTGTGGGCGTCGAGAAGAACGATTTTCATAAGAACGGCGGCATCGTTAGCCGAAAAAATAGAATTTTGGGAGAAAAACTCCGCAGATGACGATAAAGCTGCCGCCATGCGTCCCCTCCTACTTACTCTGCTCTCCATCGCCTGCCTGTTTGCCGTCGCCGCCCCGAACGAGGAGGTGAAACCGCTCAAGGTCCTCATGGTCTGCGGCGGCTGCTGCCATGATTACGAAAATCAGAAGCTGATCCTCAACGAGGGCATCAGCGCGCGGGCGAATGTCGAGTTCACCGTCGTGCATGAGGAGGGACCGGCCGGCAAAAAGGACAAGTCACACAAAATCTCCATCTATGAGAAGGACAACTGGGCCGAGGGCTATGATGTCGTTCTGCACAACGAATGCTTCGGCGGCGTGGAAGACGTGGCCTTCGTCGAGCGCATCGCCAAGGCGCACTTCAACGG
>JBDNIB010000420.1:0-3983 GCA_041688535.1 Prosthecobacter sp. | reverse complement strand
CTCACGGGGCGCTCCATCGCGCCCGCGTTCCGGCGCTGCATCACCACGCGGGCCGGGAGACTGCTGCGGACGAGCGCCTTGATCACGCTGCTGTGGCGGAGGCCCACTGCGAGACCCGTCACGATCGTGCTCGGACGATGGACGGCCTGAGGGCGGGCCGCCACGCTGCGGCCCAGAGCCAGACTGCGAGCCATCGCGTGATTGGGAATGCGGTGGGCCGGACGAGCCTGGACCACTTTTGAACTGCTGTTGATCCCGGCCGCGTTGTGGACCGCGCTGATCATGCCGCCCCCTGCCTTGGAAGTGCTGCGGACTCGAGGGGCCACGCCCCTGCATCTGCGGGCCGTGGCCGCGACCGTGATGGATTGGCGGCTGAAAACCACGCGGGCCTGGACGCCCATCCCCTGGACGTGGCGCGCTGAAATTCTGCGGCCCGCCACGGCCTTGGAAACGTGCATCTGGACCGGGGCCATCGCGGCGCATGTCACCACCACGCTGGCCGTTGGGCGGTGGCGCACGGAAGGTGTCAGAACGTCCCGCATTGTCAGACCGGGGATTATCCCGCCGCTCCGGCGGTCTGGCAGCACCTTGATCACTATCACGCTGCGGCGGCTGATGCGGCGCATTCGCCGGTCCACGATTGCCATCACGCTGCGGCTGGCCTTGCGGCTGACGCATGTTCTCAGGGCGTCCGTTGTTGCCGCGATCGCGGTTGTCATCACGCGGCGGATTGGCCGGATCACGATCCCCCTCACGCTGCGGTTCGCCACGAGGACGATCTCCCTCATGTCCGCCTTCTTTTTCCATCTGGGGGCGACGCGGTTGCTCGCGTGTGGTCTCCCCACGCGGCGGACCGCCTTCGCGACGCTCGTCTTCTGGTGCTTGGCCGCGCTGTGGTTGTCCACGCTCTGGCGCAGGATTGCCACGCGCAGGCTCCTGTGGGCGGCGTTCAGGCGCAGGTGCGGCGTCCGCCCTGCGCGGTGTTTCAGCGGCGGGCTGATCCGCCGTGCGGGTTTCCTGCGCCTGCAGTGAGGCGATGCTGAGCACCACGGCGCTGCACAGCCAGATGAATCGGTTGGATCGAGGTTTCATGAGAGTTCTAGGTTGGGTTGAGAGCCTGGTCTAACCACGGCAACAAGCCGAAGTTTCAACACCTCAATGCCACCGCCCTGCGGTCTTGTATCTACGAAGGTGAAAACGATGTGCCGTATCCTTTGCATCGAACGCATTGCCTTTGGTCACACCCCCGGTATTCTGCGTGCCATGTCCGTCTCCGACACCCAACCACACATCGAACCGGCCACCATTGAAGACCTCCCGCAGCTCGTGGAACTGCTCATCGCGCTGTTCAGCGAGAAGGAGGGCGACTTCCACCCGGATAAGGCCAAGCAGGAGCATGGGCTGCGCCTCATTTTGGAACAGCCCAACCGTGGGCGCATCTTTGTGCTGCGCACGGATCATAAAATCCTCGGCATGATCAATCTGCTCTTCACCATCAGCACGGCGGAGGGCGGGCTCGTCATTCTGTTGGAGGATCTCATCATCCACCCGCAACACCGCCGGCAGGGTTACGGCGGTCTCCTGCTTGAGCGCGCCATCCAGTTTGCTAGGGAAAAGAAATTCCGACGGCTCACCCTGCTCACCGACCGCATCAGCGCCGAGTCGCAGGCGTTCTTCCAAAAACACCATTTCCAGTTCTCCAAGATGATTCCGATGCGCCTCGTCTTTGACGAAAATTAGCCCGCACGCCCCATGCATGCGCCCCTCGCCTTCCTCGCGCGCCCCACGGGTGACACGGCCAAAATTTCGCGTGAATGGATGGAGGCTTCCGACTGGTTTGTGCTGTTCACACTCGGCACGCTGCTGTTTCTGCTGGGAACCTTTGCCACCTGTGCCTGGATCATCTGGCGGCGCTCCGCGCACCCGGAGCCGCATGTGAGGCTGCTCATGGAACTAGCGGAAGAAGCGGAGCAGGACACACCCGCGGCTCCAGCGCAGCAGAAGCCTGAACCACAGGCACCGTGGGAGCAATCCGCCGACTGGTGGAAACAAGCGGACGATTAACGCGCCCATGAATGAAGACCGCCCCCTCTTTCACGGCTGGCGTGCGCGCACGCACTACCTCACGCGCAACCGCCGCTTTCTCCTGCGCACCGCCGCCGCCATCATCGCCCTCGGCATCGTCACTGCCAGCATCATCGTCATCGGCAGCGCCTCGCAGGATGAAGACGAGCATGCCTTCAGCGTGTCACCTGTCCTGACCCGCCTGCACGCGGAATTTCATCGTCTGCGCCACAAGACGACCTCCCAACCGCGCCAGTTTGCCACCTGGCTGCGCATGCTGCTCGCGCAAATCCCGCAACTGGTGGAAGGCGATGAGGCGCTGGCCTTTCGAACCTTCCAGCAGGACGGCAAACTCGGTGGTTACGCGGTGGGAGAGCTCCTGCAACAGCATGTCACCACCGACGCGCCCGCCGGATTGTTTCGTGATTTTTTGGCTGCCACGCTCAATGCCGATGACAAAGCGCTGGAGCGACTGGAACACAACGCCCAGGCCGACCCGCCCGCCATGCTCGCCGCAGAGCTTTACGCCAGCGTTCAAAAGCGCCGTGGCAACACACAGGCGGCCATGCATGCCTTCTTCACCGAAGGGCGCAACTTTGCCGAGGCCACTGCCGCGCGCGAGGAAGCCCTGCGCCTCGCCGTCACGCAGCGCGATCTGGACGCCCTGCGCAGCATGGCAGCACAGACCGGCTGGATTGATCAATGTCATCCCCTGCTCCAGCATCATGCTGGCGCATTGCTCGGGGATGTCTGGATGCAATGGCATGGCCTCGTCCGCCATCGCCTCAATGAACTGCCGTATGGCATGCTCACGCTCGCCTTCTTCGCCGCAGCATTGTGGTACTTCATCCTGGTGCAGCACAGTGACCGCGAGCGCTGGCGCTGGGCGCGGCCCATCGCCGCCATCATGGCCGGCGTGTGCAGCGTGTGGCCCACCCTCACGATCCTAGCTTACCAGGAATTCGTGCAGGGCATGACGGCCGACGCGCCCTTCCCGCACGATTTGATCTATTATCTCGCCGGTGTCGGTCTGCGGGAGGAGGGCTGCAAGCTCCTCCTCTTCGCGCTGTTTTTGCCCTGGCTGCTCTGGCGGCGGCAGCCCGGCCTCGCCCTGCTCACCGGGGCTTTCGTCGGTCTCGGTTTCTCGTTGGAAGAAAACATCGGTTACTATCAGGACTACGGCGGCAGCATCGCCTGGACGCGGTTCCTCTCCGCCAACTTCCTCCACATCTCTCTCACCGGCGTCTGCGCCCACAGCCTTTACCAAATGCTGCACACCCGCTTTGCACAGGCGGGCGAATTCATTGCCACATTCCTCGCCGCCGTTGCCGTCCATGGCGGTTACGATTACCTCGCCATCGGCAGCCTCGGGGACGGCGGCTGGTTCTCCATCATCCTCCTCGTCCTCTGCGCCAGCCGGTTCATCGACCTCCTCGCCGCTGAAACGCGACCCGTGCGCCTCACCATCGCCCCGCGTGCCGTCTTCACTTTCGGCTCCGCCATTTTGATCGCCATCTCCTTCATCCTTGGCGCGTGGACGACGCGATCCATGGAAGGCGTCGCCGCCGCCGGCCAGGAAAGCCTCGCCATGATCCCCATCGCCCTGCTCTACTGGCGGAAGTTTGAGAATGTGTGAGTGATGGAGCCGCGAAAGCGCCTCCACGGTGCTTTGCTCTTTGCCCTTCGCGCCACGCTGGTTAGTCTCCGCGCATGAATCGCAACCGCCTTGGCCGCACTGGCATCGTCGTCACTGACATCTGCATGGGAACCATGACCTTCGGCCTCCAGGCCGATGAAAAAACCTCATTTGCCATCATGGATCGCGCCATCGACGCGGGCATCGACTTCTTTGACACCGCCGAGATGTATCCCGTGCCACCCAGTGCCGAACTCTTCGGCGTGACCGAGCAGATCGTCGG
>JBDNIB010000419.1:0-6622 GCA_041688535.1 Prosthecobacter sp. | reverse complement strand
GGGACCAGTGGCCGTATTCGGGGAACTCAGCGCGGCAGAGGCCGATCTCGGCCATTTGCTGGCGCAGCGCGTCGGGCACGCTGGGATCGGTGCTGAGGAAATGGTGCATCTCCAGCGTGTATTGTTTGTGCGCTTCCCAGATCACCGCGCGACCCGCCTCATCTGCCTCACTCCAGCCATTGCAGGCACCGATGAGGCCCATGGAAAACTGTTTCCCGATGCCGTTGTTCGCGTCGAACTTGTTTCCAGGCAATGGATACAGATCCCACAGCAGATGCGGCCGTTTTTCCTGCGCAAAGTAGCGCCCCACCACTTCAAACCGCGCTGGATCGTAGTTCGCCGGTTTTGGAAAAGGCACGCGGTTCGCCGCATCTTTTGTCACGCACAGACGGAAGCTGTACACCATCACATGCTTGTCGCCTTCCTCGTCCACACCCGCGTCCGTCGTCGTGATCAGCGGCAGTGGCATGCCATTGGCATCGAGACCCGAAATCGCCATCTTCGGCTTGGAATAATGCTTTCCGGCGAGCGATTCGCCGAACTCCTTTCGTCCCTCGCGGCCAATCGTCCAGCTCACGCCAGCCGCCGCCATCAAATCACCTTCATAAGTAGCATCGACGAACACCTCCGCCGCAAACTCACCCTCGCTCGTCGTGATCTGTGTGATGCGAGCACCGTCTTTGCTCGCGGATTTCAGTTCACGCTTCGTCAGCACCTTCACGCCTGCTTCATTGAGCATCTCCTGCGTGATCTTTGCCGCCACATGCGGCTCGTAGGTCCAGTGCGTGTGATCCTTCACGCTGACCTGATAGGGCAGCTTCACGCCACGCTGCTGATAGTCCGCTTCAATACGCGTGTGCCATTCATCGAACAATCCGAGCACCGTGCTGCGCACCGTTTGATTCGAGTCGGAGAAGCATAGTCCGCCCGTATTCACACCGCCCACGTGAGCCATCGGCTCCAGCAGAATGACAGACACTCCTTCACGCGCTGCGGCGATGGCCGCACAGAATCCGCCCGGCGTGGCCCCATACACAATCACATCCGCCTCCGTGGCGGCATGCGCTAACAAACTGAAGGCGAAGAAGAGGGCGGCAATGTGTTTCATGGCTGATTGAAGTCCAAAAGGTTCCATAGGTGACCTTTTGGACAACAAACATCCAATTCTTGCTGCCTTAGTGGCAGCCGCACCCTTCACCACAACCCTTGGAGAACACTTCTGCCTCGGCAGGAACCTGACCGCGCTCAAGGCTCTTGCCCACATAGCTGGTGACGACTTCAGCGATGCCGCGCAGCACGTCCTGCGCTTCGATGAAGCTCAGAATGGCGGTGTTCGCATCACAGCTATCCTGCAACTCGGTGAAGCGGGAAACTTCGTCGCCGCTAGGCTCTTCGCCGCTGTGCTGCTTCTGGTGCAGGGCACGGCCAAGCGTGGCCATCTCACGATAAAGAGAAACGGCTTCTTCATTGGCGAGAAAGGCCTCCGCCTTCTCACGGGCACTTTGCACGTCGCTGTCAGCCACGAGGGTTTCGCACAGTTCGACGATCTTGGATTTGATTTGGGGGGATGCGGTCATGGGGAGGCGAGGTAAAGCCGGAATCGACGATTCAAAGGAAAAAGTCGGAGAAAATCACCATGAACGCGCCACTTCCAGATTCCGTTTGAAGCCCTCGCGCACGAGCGAGAGGTCGGAATCCATCGCGATCCAGGTGAAGCCTAGCGCCTTGAGTTTTTCCTTATCATCTGCATGCCGCACGAGGATGCCGCAGCCTTTGCCGTGGTCTTTCGCAGCCTTGACGATGCTGTTCACGCAGTTGTCGTATGGAATCGGAGACTTCTGCGCCTTCAGATCGAAGGACAAATCGGCGGGACCGATGAACAGCGCGTCAATGCCCTCCACAGCGGCGATTTGATCCGCATTCTCCACCGCGTCGGCCGTTTCGATCTGCGCGAGAATGATCGGCTTCGGCGGATTATCGCGCGGCAGTCGCATGCCGTAGCCGTAGGCCCGCACCGTGCGCGAAACGCCGCGATGTCCCTGTGGCGGGTAATACGCGGCATCCACACAGTGTCGCGCTTCCGCCACGGTGTTCACATGCGGCACCATGATGCCATCAGCACCCCAGTCGAGCATACGGGCGATCAGATCAGGGTGCGGTGCGCTCACACGCACGATGGCGAGGGTGTTACTGCCACGCAGCGCGCGAAGTTGGTTTGGCAGCGCGGCTTCGGATTCGCAGCCATGTTCCAGATCGATGAGCACCCAGTCGAAGCCGCATTCTGCCGCCAGCTCGGTAACGGCGGGTGAGCCGATGGAGATGAAGGTGCCGATGTGTGTTTTCATGGTTGGAGGATGTCGAGGCTGCTTCCCACGCGCAAGCCTCGCAAGGCCAGTGCGATTCGCTGATGCGTCATTTGACGAAGGTTCGAGCCCGATGAGCCGCTGCCGATGAGGAAGAAGCCGTCATCCCGGTCAAAGTAGCCCGCGCCAACGCGGATCACCGCTTTGACGATCATGTTCCGCAGCAAATGCAGCCAGAAGCGTCGCAGGTGATCCGCTGGCAGAGCATGGACGCTTTGATAGCCTTCGAAGGCACGCATGAGAAAGACTGCGTCATGAAAGCAGGCCAGCAGCGACAGGTCATCCATCGGATCGCCGCTGATGGCGTCATCGAAGTCGATGAAAGCGGCGATTTGATCCCGAGTGCCGAGGATGTTCCAGAGAGCGAGGTCCTTGTGAACGAAGCAGCCTTGGGTAAGGTTGAGCAAAGTGCGGTGGGTTTCGATCTCGGAAGCGATCTCATCACGCTGCTCAAGGCTGAGGAAACCGCGCTTCACCAGAAAGGCCAGATGCTCATCGAGTCGCAGGTGGAAGTAGTCGGTGTAAGAGCGGCGCAAGCCGCAAAGTGGTCCGCACAGTCCTCTGTGCGGTTCTGTAATCATGGGACGCTCATTCCGCACAGAGGATTCGCTTCGCGGCGCTTCGCTAGGTGCGGACCACTCTAAGATGCCGAAACCATCCAGCTTGATCTCCTGCCACTTCGCCACCGCGACACCGATGTCGAAGGCGATGCGAGGTGTATCGAGCACTCCTTGCTTGAACCAGTGATTCAAATCTGGGGCTTCAATGCGCTCCAAACACTGCCAGGCGAACGGAACGCGGCTTCTCGACGCATCGCAGCCAAACACGTTAGGGGTCAAAACACCCGCAGCTCGCACGCGATTCAACAACTCGGACTCGATGGCCAGATGCGCGTCGTTCTCCGGGCCGTTCTCAACGCGCACGAACATCGACGTGCCATCCACATCCGCGTTCCAAGTGAGATGATTCCCCTGCCCGGCTCCCGCGCTCAATTCGACAGCCTTGGCATCGAAATGATCTCGCAAGGCATCGTGAAGCGGTGGCTCGATCTGCGCATCCGCCTCGCCACGCATCTGCGTGCCACGGAACGCCGACGGGCGGTCGCATTTCCAGTAGTAGATGTCGCGGCGGCTCATTGAGGCTTGCGGTCGCTGGCCGGACGGTTCTTCCACCATGAGGCGATGAACCCGCCGAGGATGTTTTGCATGACGCCGCTGAAGACGGTGGCGGCAGCGGCCAGCGGATGCAGCGGGAAGTGCAGGCGGGCAAGCACGGAGGCCATCCCGCCGTTTTGCATGCCCACCTCGATGCTCACGGTACGTGCGATGGATTCGGGATAGCGCAGCACCTTGGTGATCACATAGCCGACGGAGAATCCGATCATGTGCAGCAGAAACGCGGCGAGCGCGAGGCGTCCGAAATTGCTCGCGATGGAGTCGGCGCTGGCGGCCACGATGGCGCCGCTGACCAGCGTAAAGGCCACCACGGCAATCGTCGGTCCGAAGGCTCCAATGCGGTCCGCCGTGCGTGGCAGCCGCCAGCGAATGAGCACACCGATCACCACCGGCGCGACGACCAACTGCAACGCAGACAGGCACATCTGCCACGGATCGACCGGCACATACTGTCCGGCCAGCCAACTGCACCACAGCGGCGTGAACACAAACGACATCAGCGTCGATGCCAGTGTCAGCACCACTGACAGCGCCACATTCGCCCCGGCGAGAAAGCTGATGATGTTCGATGCCATCCCTCCGGGACAGCTCGCAACGAGGATGATTCCCACGGCCAGTCCGGCGTCCAACTGCAGTACCTTCGCGATGAGCCAG
The DNA here is from genome assembly GCA_041688535.1 of Prosthecobacter sp. Lineage (GTDB taxonomy): Bacteria > Verrucomicrobiota > Verrucomicrobiia > Verrucomicrobiales > Verrucomicrobiaceae > Prosthecobacter. The sequence goes on along the minus strand of JBDNIB010000419.1, from coordinate 2,430 downwards.
CCCGTCAGCGGCATCACCGTGTATTGAGCAATGAACCCCAGCGTGACCGAACCCGGCATGCGTCCGATGTTACGGAAGTCGCCAATGCTCAAGGTCAGGCCCATGCCGAGCATGGAGAACGCCAGCGACCAAAAGATCCACGGCCCGGTGAACCACAGCATCGTCTGCGGCCAGATGAAGGCGATGACCGCGAGGCCAACGAGCCAGAACGGGTAGAGATTGTTGAACCAGTTGAGGAAGCGCTGCATGGCGGAGAAGAAGCGTGGCGACTCGGGAATCAAGGCTTCATTGGCACGATCTCAGCACCTTGGCCCAAGGCGAGAAGCACCAATTTCTTGAAGCTCAGGAGTTCCCCTGCTTTCACGTCTTTGCGATAAAGGCTCACGCGATTGATCTCACCCGGAAAGAGCTGCACCTCGGGCACTTCGACTTTCGTGAAGCCCGCATTCTTGAGCGCTTCCTCCTGACTCGCGGCCTTGGGTCGAATCGTCGGCGTCAGGGCGTAGAGCGTGCCCGGTTTGGTAACTTCCACGTCGAGCTTCTCAATGCTGGTGTGCAAAAACGGCAGATCGCGCACCGCCTCGGGCATTTCGCCGATTATGTACGGGCGGTCCGTGAACAGCTTCACGCCGCGCTTCATAACGGCGGTCTCCGGCGCAGGTGGTGGCGGCCAATCGATGCGTTTTTGGCCCGCCTGTGACTCGAACTGGCCCACGTCTTCCAGCTTTCCAAACATGATGCGTTCTTTGCGGCTGCCGTCTTTGTCACCTTGGGTGACGGCAAGCCAGATCACGCCGTCGTGCTCGTGAAAGGTCGGGTATTGAAAGTACTTCGGCGTCTCGAAGCGGTATTTGCGCTCCCAGGTCTTGCCATCGCGCGAGATGTCCACGTTGAACACGCTGCGGTGCACGCCCTGGATCTTCGTTACCTCCTGCCAGCCGAGATAATAGACACCGCCGAAATGGTCAAAGGTCGGTTTCGAGTTCGCACTGTTCGGCACCTGCGGCATCTCCTTGCACACGCTCCACGTTTTGCCGTCGGCGCTGGTGGTGAAGTGGTAGTTGCCCTTGTCATTGCGGCAGATAGCCATCCAGGTGCCGTCAGGCAGGCGGTTCACCGCTGACTCGCTCAGCGCCTCGGCCTGCGGCTCGTTGAAGTGCCCAAGCACTTCGAAGGTGGCGAGATCGTCATGCACGAGCGCCAGCGCGTTCTGCTTCCCGCCAAAATTGTTCAACGCGACGTAAAGCTTGCCGTCGAACCTCTTGAACGAATCAAAAATGAAGAACGACGAGTCCACCGCCTTCTTCGTGAAGCCCTGCGCGGCCGCATCCGCATGAAAATACTGCGGTTGAAAATCAAACGTGCCCGCCGCCGTCTTCAGCTTCGCTTTGAGGATCGTAGCCGCGAACTCACCCGACATCAGATCGAAATCGCGATACCACATCTGCGACTGCCGCTTGCCCGGATCTTCGCTGGTGAAGTAGCAGCGCAGCGTCCCCGCATCCTTCTGGATGATGCGCGGCACAAAACACGCCCCCACTGGCAGCGTCTCGTTTTCAAAAGCCTGCTCCCCCTTCGCGAAGTCGATCACCTTCTCCAGCTTCAGCGTCTTCAAGTTCACGATCGACAGCGTGGCATAAATAAACGGCCACCCGGCGCTCTCCCCCGCCTTCACATCATTCGCCTCCGTGACGATGTAAGCGCGATCAGCCACGCAAACGAACTCAGCATCATGCGCCCCCTTCACCTGCGGTGCCGAGGTGTTCACCAGCCGTTGCATGACGATGTCGCCTGCGAGCGCCGCGTCCCACGACGGCGGCAACAGATTCTGTGCCGACACCAGCGGCACCATCAGGGCGAAAAAGAGCAAAGAAAATTTCATCATGGCAAAGGAGTCGTATTCAACGTCCACCACGCCCTCCATTCAGCGCTGATGGCTGTGTTTGGGGTGATATGTTAACACATCGAATAATGTGGAATCGGATTTTCTGAATCACCCAGGGTTCACTGCCAATCGGAACGATAAATGATAGCATTTTGCTCAGGCCATCTGCACTGCTCCCACATCGGCTGCTTTGATTCGCCACCATACTTGGTTTCGGCAGAGAGTTTGTTGAAGACAGCTTCACTAATGTGCGATGCATAGCCGTCACGCAGAGCGCACAGTTTAGCCGCGTGATTGGCAGAACTCCCCACCCACACGAGGTCGTTGGAGCCTCGAATACCGGTGCGAGCAACCAATAGTTCGCTTGTGTCTATTCCGATGGCCTGGCGCACTATATAGCTGCTTGTCGTGTAGATTCGCTTTAGCGCCGGGTTGACGATTTCTTTGACGGCATAGTTGATCTGAAGTGCAGTGCGCGCAGATGATGAGTTTTTAGGGCGCTTCGCTATACCGGGTGGGTAAAAGCGGAAGGGATTTTGAGGTTG
>JBDNIB010000418.1:0-4783 GCA_041688535.1 Prosthecobacter sp. | reverse complement strand
GAGAGAAGTACGAGCGATGCTGGAAAGCCGCATTAAAAAGCGCGAGCGTGATCAAGTGCAGCGCCGGCGAAAAACCCGCGCCGACCGCCCACCACTATGGCCTGATGAAGAAATTTAAATCAAATGACAGAGTAGAGTTAATCAATCTGGATGCTGGATCTCTGCGGCTTTCCAAGCTCTGCGGTGCAACGGAATGGGATGGCGGGATGCTGGATCTCCGTTCTCTTCGCTGCCTCCTGTGAAACTCTGGCAGTTCGGACCTGGTTGCCTTTTTTGCTGGGGTCAGCGTAAGGACGGATCAGGCGACGGCGGGTTCGTGCCAGGCGAGGAGCCGCAGGGCATTCAAGACGACGACGATGGTGCTGCCCTCGTGCAGGACCACGGCGACACTCAAGGGAATGACGCCGAACCCCGAGGCAAGCAGGAGCATTGCGATGACGCCGAGGGCGATCACGAGATTCTGGCGGATGATGCGCGCGCTGGCCCGGCTGAGGCCGATGGCAAAGGAGAGCTTGCCGAGATCGTCGCCCATCAACACGACATCGGCGGTCTCCAAGGCGACTGCGGTGCCTCCGGCGCCCATCGCCACACCCACCGTGGCGGCAGCCAGGGCGGGCGCGTCGTTCACGCCATCGCCGATCATCGCAATGACGCCGCGATCCTGCTCCAGTTCATGAACGATCGTGAGCTTGTGTCCGGGCAGCAACTCCGCACGGACATCGGTGATTCCAAGCTTTGCTGCGACCCGGTGGGCCACGGAGGTGTTGTCGCCAGTGAGCATGACGATGCGTTTGATGCCCTGTGCCCGCAGGCGTGTCATGACCTCTCCGGCCAAGGGCCGTGGCTCGTCGGCCAGGGCGATGACGCCGATGAATTTTCCGGCGCGACGAATGATGACCGTGGTCTGCCCATCGGCTTCCAGCCTGGCGATGGTTTCTGCCAGCGTGCTCCCCTTCTCCGCTGCGACATCTCCCGCAAAGGCGCGGAGGGCTCCGACCAGAATTTCCGCGTCCTCCACCCGCGCCTGAATGCCTTTGCCCGCAAGGTTTTCGATATGGGTGGCTGAGGGGAAATCGATCTTGCGCTCGTGGGCCGTCTTCACGATGGCCTCGGCAAGCGGATGGCTGGATTGCTCCTCGACGGCAGCGGCGATGCGCAGGACTTCGTCCTCGGCTGTGCCGTCCAGGCCGATGACTTGCGAGACTGCGAACTTGCCGGTGGTGAGGGTGCCGGTCTTGTCGAGCGCCACGGTGTTCAGGCGTCCGAGGTTTTCCAAATGGATCCCGCCCTTAATGAGCACGCCACGACGAGCTGCCTGGGCGATGCCTGCGAGCACGGCTGCCGGTGTGCCGATGGCCAGCGCGCAGGGCGAAGCGGCCACGAGCAACAACATGCCCCGATAGAAACTCGCGCTCCACGTCCAGCCTAACACGAGCGGCAGCAGCACGATGACGACGAGCGTGCCGATGAGCACCGCCGGCACGAAGCGGCGTGCGAAGGTTTCGGTGAAGCGCTGGGTCGGGCTCTTTTGTTCCTGCGCTTCGGCGACGAGCTGCATCACGCGAGCCAAAGTGTTGTCACCAGCCAGCCGGGTCATGCGCACGTCGAGCGCGTTGTCCTGATTGATCGTGCCCGCAAACACTTCGTCGCCGGGCTTGCGACTCACTGGCACGCTCTCGCCGGTGATCGCGCTTTGATCGATGCTGCTTTCGCCCGCCGTGATGACGCCATCCACGGGCACGCGCTCGCCGGGTTTGACGACCACGATTTCATCCACGGCGAGTTGTTCCACCGGCACTTCTTCCAGCCGGTCGCCACGCTTCGTGAAGGCCGTGCGAGGCATGAGTTTTCCGAGAACGCCGACGGCATTGCGCGCCCGCTCCATCGCGTAGTGCTCCCCGGCATGGCCGAGCGAAAAGAGGAACAACAGAAACGCGCCTTCCGTCCACTCCCCGAGCACCGCCGCTCCCGCCGCCGCAGCGATCATCAGCAGGTCTATGTCGAACTTTCCACGGAAGAGCGCGGGCAAGGCCGCGCGGGCGACATCGTAGCCACCCGCCACGTAGGCCAGGATGTAGAACGCAAGAGCGGCGGACGAGGGCAAGCCAAGGAACTTCTCTCCGAAGAACCCGACGCCCAGCGCCACGCCGGCCACGGCGACCGTCAACACGCTCCAGCGTTCCTGGATCCAGTGCGGCAGAAACGACGGGGCAAAGCCATGATCATGGTCGGGCTCATCCTGCATGGGTGCCTCGGGTAGTCCCGCCATTCAGTTGGCGGCTTCATGCATGATCTTGATCATGGCGTCCTCCACCTCCTGAGCCACATCAGTCAGTTGCGGAGTGTTGAACAACGCCAGCAGGGCAGTTGGCTTCAAGGTCGCGAGGATGGTCTGGCCCTTGTCTTCGTAGATCGATATCCGGCAAGGCAGCGCGGTGGAAACGCTCATGTTTTCATCCAGCACCTTTTTTGCCTGCTGCGGCTGGCAGACCTCGAAGATCAGGCACGCATGGTCAAATTCGATGCCCTTCTTCCAGAGAGTCTCCTTGAGGTTGTGAATCTGCATCACGCCAAAGTGATTGGCTTCCACGGCGATGTGCAAGGCCGCTGCAGCTTCTGTGACGGTCTTATGGGTGGTCAATTGGAACAACATGATGGTTTTGATTCGAGGGTTCTGTTGAAGATGAAATTGAAATACTGGCAATGACCCGGGCCTCATGACCGCTTTCAGCCATCCAGCGAGAAGCCGACTTTGAGGGTTACCTGCCAGTGCTGGACCTTCCCTTTGTCGATGTTGCCGCGCGTTTCGACGACCTGAAAGCAGCTCAGGTGCTTGACGGTCTTGTGCGCACGTTTGATGGCTCTATCGACCGCGTCTTCGATGGACGTGGTGGAGGTGCCGGTGAGTTCGATGAGTTTATAGACGTGGTCTTTCATGTTCCTGGCTATCTGCGTTGGTGGTTGTGGAATGCCCGCTTGATTGCCGCAGCCGTATTTCCAGCCAGCAGGGGCAACGGTTCCCACTTTGCGGAGAATGCGAAGTTCGCGCCATGGGGTGAATACCCACCGCAGTGAGTTTGCATTTTAACCCGACGAGGCATCACCAAGCAAACGGCAGACCGATTGTGCGATCAAGAGATCTTCATCCGTTTTGTGAGAGCCTTCGTTCACCTGTCTGCCACAGCCAATCTCAGTGAACAAAGCTAAGAGGGAGAGTTTCCCATTCCTCGGTGGCGCAAATTCGGACGTTGCGAGGAAGGGGGGATCAAAAGCAAAAAATAGACCGACGCTGAAATCGCCGAGGCACATTGTCATTCACGTCACCCGCTAGGGGACAATCTCACGAACCGCCTTTGAAGCCGCCACAATTCCAAAACTACCATCAATTTGTCATCGCCCATTTTAATCCGAAGGAATTCTGAGCATCTCCGCAGAACTCAGTCCCCTGATTTACAGGGGGAGTACCGGTGGTCGGACTCGAACCGACACGTCCTCACGGACACAAGATTTTGAGTCTAGCGCGTCTACCAATTTCACCACACCGGCGTGTGCTTCAACGAAGGGCCAGCTAGATAGCGAGGTCGCCGGAGGTTTGCAAGGCTTTTGGCGGGCCAAGTATTTCCTGCATCACAATAGCCTGTCGCATGAGGGCTGGATCGCGACGCAGATGGCGCAAAGCGGCGAGAACTGGACCGGCTGCGGCGGGTGGCGGCGGCTGATAGGTTTCGGTGGCCACACCGGCCGGAACATCATGAATGACCTTATCGACAACGGCCGCTGCGGGCTGGGCACGGGCAGCTTTCGGCCGCTGCTGCGGGACTGGTGGCGCGGCGGCAGGGCGGCTCTGCCGCACCGGGGCCGGAGCTGGCTCCTTGGCAGTTTCCTGCAACTGCTTCCAGGCCTCGCGCAATTCAGGCCAAGGCGACGCAGCGGCGGGTGGCAACGGCGGTGGGACGCCCTGCCCCGTTTGCCGCCGCCACGCGGCTTCACGCAGGCGTCGTTCTTGGGGATCGACTGGCGCGGCCTGTTTCGTGGCTTCCTGCCGCTGCTGCCAGTTTTCCCACAGCCATTTCACGAAGCCGGCGATCAACGCGATGATGATGACGACTCCTTGGAAGTCGAACTGCGTGCTCAGCAAGAGTGGCTGCATGGCTTGAAGGGCGGGAGCCTATTTGGATGAAGGTGAATCACCGGCGATCTTGCTGCGCATGTCGGTGTCGGCGAGGACGTTCTTATATTTGGCGTAGTCCATGACGCCGAGCTGGCCGTTACGGAAGGCTTCCGCGATGGCCAGCGGCACCTGGGCCTCAGCCTCGACCACACGGGCGCGCATTTCCTGGGTGCGGGCGGACATTTCCTGCTCAAGGGCGACGGCGGCGGCGCGGCGCATTTCAGCCATGGCTTGGGCGATCTTTTTGTCGGCCTCGGCCTGCTCAGTCTGGAGCTTGGCACCGACATTCTCGCCGACGTCGATGTCGGCGATGTCGATGGAGAGGATTTCAAAGGCGGTACCGGCATCGACGCCCTTGTGCAGGACGAGTTTGGAGATGCTGTCAGGGTTTTCGAGCACCGCTTGGTAAGAGGCCGAAGAGCCAATGCAGGTGACGATGCCTTCGCCCACGCGGGCGACGACGGTTTCCTCCGTGGCACCGCCGACGAAGCGGTCGAGATTCGTGCGCACAGTCACACGGGCGCGGACACGCAGGGAAATGCCGTCCTTGGCCACCGCGTCGATCTTGCCACCACGGCCCATGTCTGGGTGCGGGCAGTCGATGACCTTGGG
>JBDNIB010000417.1:0-3383 GCA_041688535.1 Prosthecobacter sp. | reverse complement strand
GAGGAGCATGACCTCGTGCTTGAGGAGCATGACCTCGTGCTTGAGGAGCATGACCTCGCGTTCGGGAGTCAAGAAGCCGCTGAGGGCTGCGGGCAGGACTGGGGCGAATCAGCGGCGGGCATGCTTGAACGGCAGCACGGCCAGATGGCTGCTGCACGGCCCCGGCGTGTCCACCCACAGCATGCGCGCGGCGATTTTGTCATAGGCACAGCGATGCGCGACGGCGGCTTTCACGGCGACCACAGATAAATTCTCCACCGCAATGCCCTGGCTGTGCCATTGGCCGAGATCGAAGGGCGGCGTCTTCACACTGGTGATGAGAATCGTGATGCCCGCATGCCGCACGACGGCGCAGGGCCCCATGTCGAAGGCATCGCCGCACATGCTGGCGAGATGGCTGTTTTTGTCCTCCAACTCAAAACGGCCGTCATTGAGGGCGATGAGTTCGACTTCGAGTTCGACCGGTCCTGCATCCAGGCGGCTGCCTTTGCCACCGAGACTGAGGTGGCGCTTTCCGGCGGTGATCTCACGCACAGCTTGCGGATCGTTGATGCAGATGGCCGCGTTGGTGATGCCGTGATGAATCAGCGCACGCAACAGGCCGGTGCAATCACCCGGAGCACCGCCGCCAATGTTGTCGGAGGGTTCGACGAGCACGGTGAGACCTGCCGGCAGCGGGTTGAGTCCGGCGAGCACCGCATCCACCGGCGGATCGACGACATCACCGAGCTGCCGGAGTTCCAGCGCGCACATGTCGAGCGCGGCGAGCTGTGGCGTGGCGTCGGACGTGGTGCAGGCGACGAAACTGACGCCAGTGTCCGGGGTGTCGGCAAAGCTGAAGCCCGCGACGATGCTCATGGCCCAGAGCGATTCGTCCTCGTCTTCAAACTGCCGCGCCATCGCTTCCAGTGTGAACATCGGATCGTTCGCCGTGCCGGTGCCTGTCGGCGGCCAGAGAATGTCGGGTTGCTTGAGCTGCAGGTGCGGGCGCACCCCCGTGCTGAGGCAGCGGTGCAGCAGCCGTGCGGCGATCAAACCAGCCGCGCGGGCATCGGTGTGCGGATTTTCGCGATAGCCGACGAGGCAATCGGCCTGCGACGCCATTCGCGGCGAGAAATTGGCGTGTAGATCGAACACGCCAAAGATTGGCAGGCTCGCAATGACGGGAATTGCCCGCAAACGCTGCAAAATGTCACCTTCCACATCCAATATGCTTTGTGCCGCCATGGCACCGTGCAGCACGAGATAGACGGCGTCATAACCGCCCTGCGCGGCCACAGGGGCGACATCGCTCCAGAACCGCTCCACGACTTCATCGGTCACCGTGGCAGACGGCTGTGCGCGATAATCCACCGCCGGCACCATCTGCCAGCCAAATTCATCCGCGAGTTCCAACACGCCGCCGAGTGGTGAGCTGTCGCCCTTGCAGGCGAGCATCTCTTCACCACGCCTGATTTGGAAGTCGCTTAACGACGTGACGCCGTCGAGAAAGGTGTGTGTTTCGTGAAACAGTCCGGCGATGAGGATGCGTGGCATGGCGGGAGATTAACGCACGATCACCCGTGTTCCTGGCCGGATAAGCTGCGGCAGGCGGATGGCATCCCAGTTGGCGAAGCGCACACAGCCCGCGCTGCGGCTGCGGCCAATCGTGCGCGGTGCCGCAGTGCCGTGCAGGCCGATGCCGCTCTTGCTCAGGCCGCACCAGATGATGCCGATGGGGCTGTTGGGGCCGGGCGGAATCTGATACGACTCATCACCACGCACGCCTTCTTCGAGAAACTGCTTGTCGTAGCGGAAGGAGGGCGTGTTCAGCATGCTTTTCACCGTCCATTGGCCGACGGGGATGAACTGCGGCTTGCCGGGCGTGATGGGAAATGCGGCCAGCATCATCTCCTTGGCACTGTACACGGCGGCCATGCGTTCGGTGGTGTCGATCACGATGGTGTGGCTGCTCAGCGTCACATCCTCCTTGTAGCTCTGCATGGGCTTCACTTCCTCGATGCGGAAGGACTTCACGTTCGGCACGACCACGATGTCGCCGGGCTTGAGCGTGTTCATGTTTTTACCTGGATTGATCGTTTCCAGAAAAGTTTCATCGGTGTGAAAACGTTCGGCGATCAGTTCAAGCAGGCTGCGGTAGGCCATGAAGGGAAATTTTTCCTGCTCCTCCGGCTTCTCCGGCAGGTGCGGGTTCAGATAAGGCAGCACCGTCGTGGGAATTTTGAAAGCCGCATACGGCACCGGCACCTCGCGCTCGGCCGAGTTTTGCACCGACTGCCAGTTGTAGAGGTCGCGCTGGCCGTGCGCGTAATTGTAGTTCACCACGGCCTTGTAGGTGAACTCGCCGATTGCGCCGTCGAGCTTGCCGGGGCCGAAAAGGTTCTTGTCGAGAAAAATCTGGATGCGCAGCACGGTGTCGCGATCCTTCGGCACGCTGGGGTCGTCTTTGGCCGGGCCGCCATCCTGCGCGGTGGCGCAGGCGGTCAGTGTGGCGATGAGTAGGAGATTTTTCAGCATCGCCCCATGCTAAAGCGCTGCCGCCAATGAGCAAGGCGCGGCGAGTCCTTGCTTGAGTCGCGGCTTCCGCGTAGTTTCGCCGCGTTCAAGCCGTCGTTGAGTTCATTTTTGGCCGCGCGGCTGGCAAGCTGTAAATTCACCTCCGTAGTCATGAAAGCGCTGTTCATCACCCTCCTGATTTTCGTCTCGGCGTTCTTGATTTATGATCGGTTTGGGACACCGGTTGGGAAGCGCGTGGTGTTTGAGAATCCGCCGCTCGAAGTGCCGGATGAGACGCCCCGCCGCAGCGTTTACAGCACCCCCGCGCCGCGAGTGACGGAAGCGCCGCCGCCCACGCTCACCGGCACCGGTTTTGTGCCGCCTACCATCGAGTCTCTGGAATCACTGACGAAAAACTGGACCGTCTTTCCGCCCACCGCCTTCCCCCGGCAGGTGAAACTCAGCAAGCCGGTGCAACTGCAGATGGCGGGCGGCAGCGCGACGCTGCCCGCGGGTGCGACAGCGTTTGCACTGTCCGCGCAGGCCAATGTGCTGCTCATTGCCGCGACGGAAACCGCAACGGCACGCGGTCAGATTTTTGTGCATGACACCGACATGCCCACGCAGGTGCGTGAATCGTATGAGCGCTGGAAAAAGGGCCGCATCGAGATCGCACAGGTGGCGTGGAAAAAGCAGCAGACCTCCGGTGGTGGCGTCAGTGTGCCGGGAGCGGTGGACGCCGTCGGCAAGCCAAAGCGCAATGCGGATGGTAGCTACGATCTGCTGCTCGCCAGCATGAAGTCCGGCGAGGTCACTGACATCAAACTCAACAAAATCCACCGCTGGGGCAGCCCGCAGGCCACCACCATCGACAGCCAGCCCACCTG
>JBDNIB010000416.1:0-4075 GCA_041688535.1 Prosthecobacter sp. | reverse complement strand
CTCCTCGGCGGTCAATGCACGCGAGCTTGTTATAGCCAAGCAACAACATTCGCCCCGGCTTTGAACTGGGTGTGATGAAACGCCACTCTCCTATCGATAGAGATACCGGTGCCTGCCAGAGGAGTGAGCCATCAGCCCCGATCTCTTCTGCCATCACGGAACCTGACAGCAGCCACTCCCCGCCGTGCCATGCCGAAACGGCAGGCGTGTTGCTAAAAACAGAAGCACGCATTTGAATGTTGCCATCGTGCGTAGCCAAAGCGCCGATACTGCTTGTCAATTGTCCCCAGATAAGCCCGCTGCAAAATGGGCGCTTTGCGTCAATCCACACATCCTCTTCGGCCTTGGTTTGCTTGGCAGTTACATCCAACCAGACCAAATCAACGCGTCCGCCCCAGTGTTTCCTGACGACAGGACACGCCAGCGGCTCAGGCATGTACTCCCAACTTGATGTGGTGCCCCTCCATTTACCGCTTTCCAGCATCGGGATGAGTTGCTCCGGCGATGTGCCCCAGTCCAAACTGCCACCAATGCCTGAGCGGAGCAGCATAGTGGACAAAGCTTGAATAGTCGGATCATAATGTCCCACGCTCTGACGGAAGATGCCGGCTGCCAAAGCGGAATCCGCAGTGGCAAAGAATCTGGCCAGCCACAAACGCGTTCTGAGGTAATCCTTGTCATAGTGAATGTGGCTCGACCGCTTCCAAAGATGCAGGGCCCACTTTTCAGCCATCGGTTGTGGTAAGTCACCCAAGAGCGGGGCCAGCAGTTCGGGTCTTGCCCAGGCAAGTTCGGCATCTGTCGCCGTCTCAGGCTCAATTCTGCTCATCAACTCGAGCACACTTGCCAAAGCCTTCCATTTGGTCCACTCACACTCTTCTGCCACGGCATGCATCGACAGTTCACCGATCGACATTGCGCTGCCGATTCTCCCGATTTTGCGCAGCGCAGCATCCACCACTCTTCTTTTGTCATGAAGTCGCAGTTCACTCAGTTCTGCTGTGGCCTTTTTCCAGTAGGCTGAAACATCGTCTCTCGTGCGGTCTGCTTTCCTGAGATACTCACTTTCGATCTGACTTATCTCCGAGGTTGATACATCCGGAAGCCAGCTTTTCGCAAAAATCCAATTTGCTCTCACATAGTTGAGAAGCTCTCTCTCACTGGCCCGGTCTAACGAGTTTGCCGTCAGAACTTTATCCGCCGATGGAGAAGGTGGGGGGTCTGGAATGATGTAGGAGGTCGCCCAGCTCCAAGTATTGAGGATGAGGGTGAACGCCAAAGTCAGTGAACGAGGGGTCAGCATGTTGGGCATCCTCAGTCGCTTTTGTGAAGTTTCAATGAGCGACGGTAAAACAAAAAGACTAGGTATTCAATCAAGGGAGAGCCCTGGGCAGCCTGCCACAAGAAGAGGGGACTTATCGCCCCCTCTCCTGGGGTTGAGATCAGCCGCCGACGATGATGCTGGACTCGGCGCTCCAGAGGCCGACCTGGACGTCGTTGGCACGCCAGATGGAGCGGTATTTCCATTGGGTCTGGGGGTCGGTGAGCAAGGGTATCTGTCCTTCACAGACTGCGGTGGTTCACCGCGTCACTCCAGTCGCTGTAGCCGGTGCTGCCGCCGACGGCGCGGACTTGGAACTGGTAGTTGTCTCCCGGATTGAGGTCGTTCACCGGCATGCTGCGGGAGTTGGTGAACAAGCCGCCGTCCAGCCACGGCGTGGGAGCACCGCCCGCGCCGATGAGGGCGTAACGCAGCTCATAGCCTCTGGCGTTGGCGACGGGGCCGACGCGCACGATGAGCTGGCAGGTCATGCTGTTGATGATGTCCTTGATCGTGGGCGCGGTGAGCGGGACGGAGGCCCGGTTCATACTCACGGCCTCAAAGCCGCTGGAGAGCAGTTTGGCCAGATCATTGTCGTGATTGATCTGCACATAGCCCGCCAGCTTCCGCAGCAGGTCCACAAGGATGTCACGCTTGTTGTTTTTGTCCGCCGTCTCCCCCGGGCCGCCCATTTTCGCCGTGGCGATGGCGGCGCTGAAACTACTGAGAGCGGCCTGGAGGGCGGCTTCGGTGAGGGGCGGGCTGGGGTAGGCAGCATTGCCGAAGAAGTGATCGAGCACGGTCTGGGCCGTCGCTTCGAGGGAATGATCGGCGGCGGAGGCGAAGCCGAGGAGGACGCGGAGCTGGGTCATACGTTTAGGAGGTTGCGGAACAAATCCTCCCCACGTCAGGCCGGAGTCAAAACGCAGAGAGTTTCCTTGTGCGTCCGTGCCGTCCCAAGTGAGAGGGGTTTTTTCCATGTGGTTGGGTGTGTTGCGGTTTCTGACTGACTTTGACGGAAAAGGGAGTGCTCCTGGCCCGGTGCGGAAACCAGTGGAGGCCAGCCAAACTGCTCATTTTCAAGCACCCAGGCCGTTCGGGGTGCTGCGGAGGTAGTTTGGACCGACGCTGACGGGGTTTGATTCGGTGTGGAACGAGCTGTCTCCATAATGGTGCCGGTTGTGTCCGTGACGGAGAGAGTTGGCTCTGGCGTGGAACGAGTGGGGTCCGGCATGGACAGAGTCTGGTCCGGCATGAAAAGACTCGCTACACCCAGGAGAGAGTTTGCGCTGGCATGGACCGAGTTGTCTCCAAGAGGGAGAGAGGTGTGTCCAGGACGGTGAGAACTGCCTCCACACCGGACCAAACTCGTTCCCCAGCGTTGAAATCCGCTGGCTGAACCGCCGGACTGGCCTGACTGCCGCCTGACCACCTGCTGGCGCAGGCGGCTACTCGTAGCGCGGCATAGGACCTGAAAACCCGCGAATTCCGCCACTACGCCCCTAGGAAGCCAGGAGCCGGAAGCTTTTGAAACGCGACGAAACATGCGCGCTGTTTTAATTCAGACTGGCAAATTCAGACAAGCCAAATCTGCAAGCCCTGTGCGGTGAATCATCGAAATGATTCATTTTCAAAGCATTGCCGTCTGAATTTTTTTACGGACTGGGTGCCGCCGCCCCTCAAACCGCTGCCGCCATTCATTGCTGCCTGCCCAGCGCCCTCAGGTTGGGTGATTTCCCACCGATTCTTCCAATCGGCGGTGGCTCTGAATCGGTGGGACCATTCATCCCGAACGCCGCTTTAGAAAGCGCCGCATCCTTCGCACGGAGCGCGAGTGTGTCGCAGACCACTCGCCACTTTTCCGTCCCGGCGCACACGCAGCCGCCGACAAGTGGCGAGTAGGCTACGCCATGCTCGCGCTCCTGCTGACAGGCTGCCTCAGTCATCCAGCACTGCGGCCCACTCCGCCATGTGCCGTTCCCAGGTGAGTGCGCGCACGGTGTCATGCGCGGCGGCGGATAGGGCCTGCCATTGGGTGGGGCTGAGACGGATGGCTTCCTGGAGGCGTTTTGCCAGTTCCTGCGGCTGCTGCGGGTGGTAGAGCATGAAGCCGTTCTCCCCATTGCAGATGATATCCACGGCACCGTCCATCACGGAGATGATGCCGGGCAGGCCGCAGGCCATGCTCTGCAGCACGGTGTTGGAAAAGGCGTCGTACTGCGTGGGATGCACGAACCAGTCGGCGGACTGGTAGATCTCCACCAGATTGCTCGTGACCGGCACTTCCCGCACGCGGGCGGCGAGGCCGAGACGGCTGATCTTGTCACGCAGCACGAGATTGAGGCTTTTGCCGACGATCCAGAGGGTCGCGTCATTGCTGACCATCGCCTCCAGCAGCGGCTCCAGGCCACGCCGGCGATGGCTGAGGGAGACGAAGACCAGCACGGGCTTTGTGTTGTCTGTTTGCAGCTTGCGGCAGAGTAGCTCGCGCACATTGGCGCGGTTTTCCGCCGGTTTGAACATCTGCGACTCGACCGGCGGCGTGAGCAGGCGGAAGCGCTCCCCATCCGTGCCGTAAATGCCCTGCAACTGCGCGGCGACCCGTGCGGAGCTGCTGACGAACTGCGGCGTCTCCCGCCCGGCATACAGCCTGCGCTCCAAATGCAGCTCATAGAGGTGCTTCACACTGTAGCGCTGCCAGAGCGGCAGCAGATTGCCATAGTGCCGGTGGCAGCCGGTGCCGTTGCGGTGGAT
>JBDNIB010000415.1:0-1591 GCA_041688535.1 Prosthecobacter sp. | reverse complement strand
ACGTCATCCTGCCAGCGACGAACTGCTCGCCACGCTTGCTCAAATCGCCCGCGAAGTGCGCCTACACCGCGTTCCGCAGGTCTTGATCGCCTCCACCATCACCAGTCCGGCCGTCACCGGCTTGCTGCGCCACACACTGCTCCTTCCCGTTCAGATCGATCACGACTTCACGCCTACCGAAACCCGGCTCGTCCTCAAACACGAGCTCATGCACCTGAAACGCGGTGATCTGCCGCTCAACGCCCTCATGTGTGTGCTCATCGCTCTGCATTGGTTCAATCCCCTGCTCTGGATCGCCTTCTTCAAAATCCGCACTGACCGCGAGGCAGCCTGCGATGCCCAAGTTCTCCAGGATGCTCCGAACGACCGCCGCATCGAATATGGTCATGCCCTCCTCAAAGTCGAAACCGCCTTCTGCCCACGCGGCCTCAGCCTCGGCTTCGTCGGCATCTTTCAGCGGGGTTCAGCCTTGCGTGAGCGAATTCGATTCATCATCACCGGCCGGCCATCAAGTCCAGCAGCGAAACTCGTCACGTTGATCTGCATCGTAACGATAACCTTCTTTGGCATCACTCGTTCAGCAGAGCCTGAACCAAGGAAACCTGGCGCTCAATTCATCGCCATTGAATTCAAAATCATCCAATTCGACCAAGCCACTGACTGGACATTCGGCGGCAGGCTACACGCCAAAGACAGCCATTCCTTCACGACCGCAGTGTTCAGTGAGACAGAAACGAATGAATTCCAGCGTCAATTGGCACGTCGCCAGGACAACCACCTGACCTCGTATCCGCGCATGGTCACCTTGAACGAGAGAGAGGTCGTTATTCGGAGTATCGTAAACCAACCGTTCGAGGAGGCCAAGGGCAAGATCGCCTACATGCCAGTCGGATTCACCTGCAAAATCACGCCCAGCATTGATGGGGACGACATCGCTCTTCCCACGCACATCAGTGACTCCAGTATCATCACCCATGAGCCGCTCGTCGTCTCCAGTCGAACATTTCAAAGCACTCTCAAAGCGAAGGCAGGAAGCACTCACATCATCGCCACCTGGAAGGAAGGCGCGGCTAAATCCAGGCACCCGGTCCTCTACCTTATCACCCCGAAGGTGATCATTCCCGAAGAGGGCGGATTGCCCCTAGTCCCAGGAGACATGCTACTTTCCGAAGGAGCCGAAGTAGAGGCACTCCGAAATGCCACGCCTCAAGCCTATGATTTGAAAAAGGCACAGCTTGGTGATGTTCTACTCAAACTTGCCACCGAGGCCGGGATTCACCTGTCCTCATTGCCCGAAGGTCATCCAAACAGCCGCAAACTCATTACTTTCAATATCCGAGCCAGCCCGTTTGCCATGTTGGAGACCCTTTGCCGTGCGAACGGTCTGGTGCTATTCCTTGATCAGGAAATTTGGTGTATCCGAGACGTTGACGACAAGGCGCTCATCGGAAAAAGTTACGCTCTAAACAAAGCAGGCATCAGCATTGATACCATCCTCAAGGATATTGAACCGCTGCTACAGGTGAAAGATGCCAAGGCAGAACCAGCCAAACAGCAGCCCAAGCCCAGAGTCGCCTTCACCAAGGAGGGT
>JBDNIB010000414.1:0-6276 GCA_041688535.1 Prosthecobacter sp. | reverse complement strand
CGCTGATCTCTAGGTAAACGGCTCCGGTGAGGCCGGCGGGCGGGGTGATGACGACGTTGTTCCCTTTGATGTAGGGGTAACCAGCGGCGTCCACGTAGGTGTTGTCGGCTTTGCGGAAGCGGGCTTTGCAGAGCTTGGCGGTGTCGAACTCGAAGTTGCGGTTGCCGAAGCGGGTGTAGAGGCCCTTGGTGGGCTGGTAGTGGTTCGACTCTTTGGTTTCGCTGTCATAAACATCGACGAAGACGGGGGCGGCGCGGCCTTGCTCGCCGGTCTTTTCGGAGACGAAGAGGGCGCGGCTGCGGGCCTCGCCGGTCTCGCCCCACTGGCAGGTGAGATTGATGTTCATGCCGTCGAAGTCCCAGTCCTCCGCTCCGCCGATGGGGGCGCTGCCGCCGGTGGTGAGGCGGAAGCCGATGAGGTCGTGGCAGGGGGCGACTTTCCAGCCCTGGGTGGCCCAGTCGATGACGACCTCACTGAAGGCGCAGAGGACGCTATCTATGGTGATCGGGGTGGCACCGTGTCGGGTGGTGATCTCGGCGATGACCTCGGCTTGGGTCTTGGTGCCGCGATAGACGGGCTGGGTGGTGGTGGCGTTGCCGTTGGAGGTGGGGCGCGTGATGTATTTGAACGGGTCACTCATGGTGGGTAGGTTGGTGGGTGGTGGTAGTTTGGGTTGGCTGTGCTTCTTGGGCACAGAGGGCTTCGGGGTTTCGGGCCAGTTTCCGTCCCAAGTGGCATCTTTTTGGTCCCAGCGTAGTGGCTGGCCGGTGGTAGGAGAGACGGAGTCCCAGCGTAAAGGCTCAGGCATGAGAGTGCAGGCTGAAGGTGGGGGAGAAGCGGCCCAAAACACGCTGGGCCGTGCGCTGTGCAGCGGTCGCGGACGAGTGCGGGTGTGTGCGGCAGGGAGTCATGAGAGGCGCGCGGGACGAGGAACGGTCGCCAGGAGTGACCCAGGCATCCGAGCTTCACACGGCATCGGATGATGGGGAAAACTGGCACGACCTCAGCTCATTCAATGAACTGATTCTCACGATGCTGACAAAAGAGGCGTGATTTGGCAAGAACCAATTAAGTGGAAACAGGGGGCCGCAGGGGCGGCTGGCGCTGTGGACAAGCTGCCAGCCTGCTGGAGGGCGGAGGACTCGGTTTATCGCAAGCGGTGGCATGGGTGGTGCGTATTTGTTTGCATGCCCGATCTCTCCGCTTTGTCTCGCCGTGAATTGCTGACTCGCATGGGGGGCGGTTTGGGGGCGCTGGGATTGGCTTCGGCGGTGCAGGGGGCTGCGCGGCCGCACTTCGTGCCGAAGGCGAAGCGGGTGATCCAATTGTTCATGAATGGGGGGCCGTTTGGGCCGGATTTCTTCGATCCGAAGCCGGGCCTGCTGAAGTATGCGGGGCAGAAGCCGGAGGGTGCGGATTTGCGCACGGAGCGGCCCACGGGCGGGCTGCTGGCGTCGCCGTATGCGTTTGCCAAGCACGGCCAGAGCGGGCTGGAAATCAGCGAGCTGCTGCCGCATCTGGCGCGGCATGCGGATGAGCTGTGCGTGCTGCGCTCCTGCCACACGGACAATCCGAATCACGGCCCGGCGCTGCTGCTGATGAACAATGGCACGATGACGGAGCGGGTGCCGAGCATGGGATCATGGCTGAGCTACGGTCTGGGTAATGAAAACGAGAATCTGCCGTCGCATGTGGTGCTGTGTCCGGGGAAACCGGTGCGGTTTTCGATCCTGTGGAGCAGTGCGTTTCTACCAGCGCAGCATCAGGGGGTGTATATCAATCACTCGAACTTGGAGCCGAAGCAGATGATCCCGTGGTTGAGCAATGAGCGGCTGGCGGGCGCGGAGCAGCGCAAGCAGCTTGACCTGATGCAGTCGCTGAATGCGGAGCATCTGGCGGCGCGTGGCGGGGCGGATGTGGCGCTGAATGGTCGTATTCAGGCGATGGAGACGGCCTTCCGCATGCAATCAGCGGCGACGGATGCGTTTGATGTGAGCCTGGAGTCGGAAGGCGTGCGCGAGATGTATGGGAAGAGTCATTTCTCGAACGGTTGTTTGATGGCGCGGCGGCTGGTGGAGCGCGGGGTGCGCTTTGTGCAGTTGTATTATGGCAACGGGCAGCCGTGGGACACGCACTCGAATCATGATACGACGACGCGGCGGCTGGCGGCGGACATTGACCGGCCGATTGCGGCGTTGCTGGCTGATTTGAAGCAGCGGGGTATGCTGGAGGACACGCTGATCGTCTGGGGCGGTGAATTCGGCCGTACGCCGGTGAGTGAGAACGGCAATGGCCGCGATCACAATCCGCACGGCTTCTCCATGTTCCTGGCAGGCGGAGGTGCCAGGGGTGGCACCGCATATGGACAGAGCGATGAGTTTGGCTTCAAGGCGGCAGTGGACAAGATGCACATCCATGACATCCACGCCACGATCCTGCACCTGCTGGGCATGGACCACGAGCGGCTGACGTATCGCTATGCGGGGCGTGATTATCGTCTCACGGACGTTCACGGGCGCGTGCCGCGGGCGATCGTGGGCTGAACGATTCAGGCCCGCGTCTTGTCGGTGCGGCCCCAGAAGGATTTTTTGTTCGGCACAGCTCTGCGAACCTCAATACCTGACGGCTTTTGGGTGGCTGGCGGTGTGGCCTTGGGCTTGTCTGACGACTTCTCAGGTGCTGCTGGTTGCGGTGCCGCGGGTGGGCTGTCTGCGGGGCCGTAAAGTTCACGGGTCTTTTGATGCAGCATCTCGGCCTCGGCGGCACGGTGCATGGCATCGCGGATGTTGGTGGGGACGGCACCTTCGGTGAGCGGTGGCAGCAGCGGGTTCGGCCCCTGCGCCCAAGTGCCAAGCGCAGGGAGCAAGGAGGTGACTTCGTTTTGATTGTTCACTTTGTGCAGGCCAATGACGCGCAGCGAAGTGCCAAACATGTAGAAGATGGTGCTTTCGTCGAGACCCTCCACCATGCTGCCGCCACGTTGCAGGATCGGGGTGCCGCTCAGGATGACCTCATCATTGGTGATGAACGCCTCCTGGCAGAGCGCCTTGGCCGGTTGCCCGAAATCCATCTCGACAAAGACCTTGCCACGAGCGCGCACTTTGAGCGGCTTGCCGTCAGCGGAGTATTTGAAGACCTCAATCGAATCTGCGGCGATTTTGATGTGCGGCGGAAATTCAAGCTGCTGCGTGGAGATGCTTTTGGCCTCGGAGAAGCTCATGCTGAGCAGGAAGCTCAGATCGGTGGGCGATTTTATCAGCACGGCGTCCTTATGGCCGGTGCTAGGCTGTGCCGTGGCCGAATTCGTGCGCGGGGTGGAGCAGCCAGCGCATAGCAAAGCGGCGCTGGCCAGCAATGCGGTGGTGGTTGAGTGAAGCCGTGGTTGGATGCTCATTGAATTGTATTAGATACACCAAGCTGGAAATTGCTCATCTTGAATTTTCTAGAATGCCTGTATGGGGCATTTCATCTTGCAGGCGTTCATAAGTGGTGAAGCGCATTCCGTACGCGTTTTTGTCATCCGGTGGAAACTTTTGCTGAGTTTGGAGCTGCCATAGCTTTAGATCAAGGGACGGGAAGGGGACGCCGCCACCGAGAATCGTGTCCACATGGGTGAGGATGAGGCGGTCTGCCAGCGGCATGGCGGCGGCGTAAGTTTCGCCACCACCGCAGACGAAGAGTTCTGCGGCTCCACCTTGGGCGGCGCTGGTCAAGGCATCTGCAACGCTTGAAACGACCGCACCGACGGTCGTAGCGAAGGTTTTATCGTGGCTTAGCACCAGTACCTGGTGGTCCTGAAACCAGCCGAGCATTTCCTGATAAGTGCGGCGTCCAACCAGCAGCCACTGGGCGCGGGTGGTGCGGCGAAAGTGTGCTGTGTCTCTGGGCAGGTGCCACGGCATGCCCTGGCCGGTGGAAATGAAGCCATCCGCTGAAACAGCGGCGATGAGGGTCAGCACAGGACGGGAACTCACTCAATAAATGACGGATTCACCTTCGCGCAGCAGGCGCACACGATGCGCGATCTGGCGTTCGACGGCGGCTTTGACGAGACGCTCGGCCGGCTCGTGAATGGGTTCGCCACCGAGCGGGAAAGTCTCATGATGCATCGGCACCATCAATGTGGCTCCGAGCATTTCGAAGGCGTCCAGTGCCTCCTCGGGATTCATGTGGACCGGGCGGCCGCTGGGCGCGTCGTAGGCTCCGATGGGCATCAGAGCGAGGTCAATATCGGCACGTTTGCCGATTTCCTGGAAACCGTCGAACATGGCACTGTCACCGCAGTGGTAGAGGCAGCGGTCGGGAGATTTGATCAAGTAACCGCCGAACTGGCGGTGCGTGTCGTGAATCATGCGCGCGCCCCAGTGACGTGCGGGGGTCAGGGTGATGCGCAAATCCTGGAAGGTGGCGCTCTGCCAGGTTTTCAATTCCACAATGCGACCGAAGCCGCAGTTTTTCACAATTCTGCCGACGCCTTCGGGTACGATGATCGGCTGCGCGGCGGCCAGTTTGCGCAGACTAGGCAGATGCAGGTGGTCGTAATGCGCATGCGTGACGAGCACGAGATCAATCGGCGGCAGATCATGCGCCCAGACGCTGGGCTGGCGCAGGCGCTTCACCGGGCCGTGCCACAGCGCCCAATTCGGGTCGATGGCGATGTTCACTCCGCCGACCTGGGCAAAAAAGCCGGCATGGCCGAGCCAAGTGACGGCGATTTCAGCCTGCGTCGCCACCGGCAGATGACCGAACTCGCGGCCTGGCTGCCGAGGGGCGAGCAGGGAAGGGATGAGCACCTCGTTGAGGAACTGCAGGTTGCGTTTGCGCCAGCCTTCTGTCGGCAGCAGGCCAATGCGGTTGCCTTCGGTCTGAGTTCCGGTCAAGAGACGGCGCTTCTTCGGCGGACTGGTGATGTCAGCGCCGCCAGAGGAAGAAGCGGGATCGAAAAGCATGACGTTGGTGAGGTCTTACAAAAATTCTATCGACCAATGCTTTCAAACACAAGGGTTAAGTTCGGCGCACGTCCTTCCGGCCAAGACGTTGTTTTCTGGCGAGCTACTTGTTCGCCTCGGCGGCGCGATTCTGAATGTAGGTGCTGCGCACGGAGAGATAGGGATCGACGGCGTCCTTGGTGGCGTTGTCATACGTCTCAAGTTGCGCGGGCAACGAACGTAGGGTGTTGGCGGACGGCGGTATGGTGGTCCAGTCATGCTCGTAGTCGTGGCCGCCATGCCAGTACAATATCCCCCAATTGACGGGATTGAGCGCATAATCGCCAGCCAAGCCGAGCGTGTCACGCACACTGCTGGGGCCGAGTATTGGGAGGACAAGGTAGGGGCCATGGCCGATGCCCCACTTAGCAAAGGTCTGTGCCGTGTCTTCCGCTGGCACGTTGGCCAGGGCCGGGATTTTTTCCGCTGGTTGGAAAATGCCGCCGACACCGCCGATGGTGTTGACGAAAAATTTGCCAGTCTCCTGACCTGCGCGTTTGAACTTGCCCTGGAGCGTGCAGTTCACGACACGAACGGGGTATTTTACATTCTCGAAGGCGTTGTCGATGCCTTTGCGAACTGGTTTGGGCAGCACCAGTTCATAGCCTTTGGAGATTGGGCGGAAGAGGGCGGTGTATAGCTTGTCATTGCACCAAAACACGCCCCGGTTGAGCTTCTCCAGCGGATCAGAAACGAGTGCTGTGTCGTATTCATCCAAATCATCCTCAAGCGGTTTGGCGGATTGGCGGGCTGCTTTGCTGGTTTTTGCAGCGGCCGACTGAGGCTTGGTTGCAGGCGACGGCGCGGCAGCGGTTTTTGCCGTGGAAGCACAATCAGTCAGCAGCGGGGCGGTGGCCAGCAGCAGGACGCGGAGGAGGAGAGCGTTGGATTTCATTGGGGACGGGAGGCGGATTGTGAAAGGGAACTGATCACGGCGTTGGCACCGCCTTTTTTAAACTGTGCATCTAGCTGCGTGCGGTAGTTGGCGATCATGCTGACACCTTCGATCACCACATCAACGATGCGCCAGCCGCCGGCCTGCTCCATCCGGTAGGTGACGCTGTAGCGTCCGCCTTGGTAGAGCATGCTGGTGGGCACATCCACCCGTCCGGTAGCGGGTGCCACTGCGGTCTTGTAGGTGATGGCGGGACGCTCGCCGGGGGTGAACTTGTTGCTGTAGGTGCGGATGATCAGCGTCGAAAAGAGCTGGGTTGCCTGCTGCTGCTGCTGCGCGGTGAACTCCCGCCAGCCGGGGCCGACGGCACGGCGGGTCATGGTTTCAAAGCTG
>JBDNIB010000413.1:0-2940 GCA_041688535.1 Prosthecobacter sp. | reverse complement strand
AGGTTTCATTCCAACACCTATAACCAACGTTTTCACTCGTTCCAGCTATTCACCGGATGGGCTCTGAGGCCCGGCGCATCATCTCGGCGATCTGCTTGGTCGCGATGCCGATGGGGCGGTCGAGTGGAACACCGGCACAGGCGAGCAGCGTGGTGAGCAGGTCGCCTTGATTGCCTTTAGTGTTGGGCAGGAAGCGACCGGTGTTGATGGAGCCACCGCCCTTGCCAGCGATGATGAAGGGCAGATTTTCACGAGTGTGTTTATTGCCATCCTCAAGTCCCGTGCCCCACATCATGAGGCAGTTGTCGAGCAGGGTGCCGTCGCCTTCGCGCAGGTTGGCCATCTTCTTCACCATGTAGGCGAACTGGCTGATGTTGAAGGCGGTAATGGCGGCGACTTTGCGCACCTTCTCGGCCTCGTTGTTGTGATGCGTCGGTGCGTGATGCATGTCCGCGAAGCCGAGTTCGGGATAGGACACTCCATTCGGTGTGGAACCGATGTAGGTGCTGACACGCGTCGTGTCGGTCTGGAAAGCGAGCACGTTGAGATCGCACATCACCTGCATGTATTCGCTGCGCTTGTCGCCCTCGGGGATCTTGACCTCGATGGGCGGTGAATCCGTTGCCTTGCGTTTGCTGGAGCTGATACCGTTTTTTTCGAGGGCGGCTTCCTTTTGACGATACTCGATGGCGGCGATGCGGCGCTCGACGGAGCGCACGCTGTCGAGGTATTCATCAAGCTTGTGCTGATCGCCTTGCGGTAGTTTCTTGCGCAAGTCTTTGGCACCGCGGATGACCAGATCAAGCATCTGGCGGTCGAGCGGGTCGGTCTGCGCGGCTTTGCCACTTTGATCGGTCTTGCCAAACAAACGCTCCAGCACGCTGCGTGGATTGATCTCGGCAGGCATGGCCTGCGTGGGCGAACGGAAGCTGCAATGTGAGTAGTAGCCTTCGTTCAGGCCTTCCTGGTTCTCCTTGTGTGTCTGCGGCATCGTCGCCAGCTCCAGGGATGGCAAAGCGGTGAGCGCCCCGACGTAGTTGGCAAAGAGCTGGTCCGCCGAGATCGCGATGTGGATCTGATTGCGCTTGTGCGCGTTCGGCAGCGCGGCCGTCAGCCAGGTGGAAAGCTCCAGCGCATGAGGCGCACCATTGAAGGGGGCGATGGGCACACCTGAGATGCCTTTCATCAGCAGGCACTGATCGAGCACGGGCCGCAGCGCCGCCAGCGCAGGCGGCGGCGACTTTAGAAAACTCTCTGGCGTCGCTGGCCAGAACTGATCCATGATCACGCCATGCGGCATATACATGAAGCCCAGCCGCACCGGCGGTTTGTAGGCCGTCTTGCTCTTGCCAGACTCGGCCCAACCCATGGTTTCGAGCAAGGGCAGTCCCAGCGAGGCTCCAAGGCCACGCAGGCAGGTGCGACGATTGATGAGGTTATGGCTGCTCATGGGATGAATGGGATTCAGTCTTGGATGCGGCGATTGGTAAAAGGATAGCTCGTGATGATCTCCGTGATGAGCGTCTGCATCTTATAACCGTCTTTGGCGATGATTTTCATCATCTGATCGACGACGATGCGATCATAGCCTTCGAGCTGGTGGCAGAGGGCGTAGGCCATGAGTTTTTCGGTGAGATTGCGAGCGAGGTCGTCTTTGCGAGCGGCGATGATGGTCTTCAGTTCCTTGGGCGAGGAGAAATGCTTGCCGCCGGGCAGCTCGCCCACGGCGTCGATGGCGCCGCCGGTGTCGTCCTTGTCACGCCAGCGGCCGATGGCGTCGAAGTTTTCCAGGCCGAAGCCGATGGGGTCGAGGATCTTGTGGCAGTTGGCGCATACAGCGTTGGTGCGATGAAGTTCGGTGCGCTGACGCAGGGTGAGGGTGGCGACCTTTTTCTGGTCCTGCTTTTCCAAGGCAGGCACATTCGGCGGAGCAGGGGGCACCTGCTCGCCAAGCACCTGCTCCAGCACCCACACGCCGCGATTGACGGGACTGGTGCGGCTGGGGAAGGAAGTCGTCGCGAGGATGCCGGGCATGCCAAGGATGCCGCCGCGATTGGCATCGGTGAGTTTGATCTTTTGCATCTCGGGACCGGTGACTTTTTTCGCCAAGCCGTAGATCGTGGCGAGCGTGCCGTTGAGGAAGGTGTAGTCGCTATCCACGAAGCTGATCACGCTACGGTTTTCGCGCACGATGCTGTCAAAGAAGAGCCGGGCTTCGTCATACATCGCGGTGCGCAGCGCGGGCGTCATTTGCGGGAATTTCTCGGTATCGAAGGTCTTTGTGGCAAGTTTATCGAGACCGAGCCACTGAGCGCCGAAGCCATCGAACAAGGCGCGTGATCTTGAACTCGCGAGCAGGCGCTGCACTTGGGCCTTCAGCACGGCGGGTTCATGGAGTTTGCCCGCGTCGGCGAGCGCGGACAGTTCGGCATCGGGCATGGTGGCCCAGAGCAGATACGAGAGGCGCGAGGCGAGCTGATAATCATCCAACGGCACGATTTTCTGACCTGCTGGTGGTTCCTTTGCCGGAGTGATGAAGAGGAACTGCGGTGAAACGAGCACCGCCTTGAGCATGAGGCGCAGCGAGGCGGTGTAGTCGAGCTGGTTCGAGCGGCCGAGATCAAAAACGCCCACCAGCACATCGAGTTCGGCATCTGCGGGCGGCCGACGATACGCGTTGCGGGCCAGAGTGCGGGCGACCGTTTTCGCTGCTTCGCGCAGATCGGTTCCTTGGGCGGGCGTTTCGCCGAACAGACGCGTTTGAACCTCAGGAGGCATCGTGCGGAGCACCTCATTGGCGGTGCCGAGATACTGTTCCGTCTGCAGGGGCGAGAGCGAATTGAGATAACCCTCGCCGGGCACTTCGTCGGGTAGCTCTTTGGCGATGGACGCGTCCACACGGAAGAGGTCGTGCAGCGTGTTGCCATACTCGACCTTGGT
>JBDNIB010000412.1:0-11928 GCA_041688535.1 Prosthecobacter sp. | reverse complement strand
GTTTTTCGTGCGCACACGTGAGAGCATGTTGGCGAAGGCAAAGTACTCGTTGTTCGTCCACTTTTCGAGCGGGTGGTTGTGGCACTTTGCGCAGCCGATGGAGGTGCCCATGAAGGCGACGCTGATGGTTTCGGCACACTTGGTGGGCTCGTCGTTGAGGATGAAGAAATTGCCCGCGCCGTTTTCCAGCGTGCTGCCGGTGGCGGTGAGGAGATCGCGCACCATGACGTCCCAGGGCGTGTTCGCGGCGACGTGGCGGCGGATCCAGTTGTAATACGACCACATGGCCGTGGGCGCGAGTTTGTCGCCATTGACGAGCAGCAGATCGCTCCAGCGATGCGACCAGTAATCAACGAACTCCGGCCGTTGCAGCAGCGAATCGATCATGCGGTCGCGTTTGTCGACGGATTTGTCGGCGAGAAAGGCGCGTGCTTCTTCCAGCGAAGGCAAAATGCCGATCGTGTCGAGAAACGCGCGGCGCAGAAACTCGTGATCTTCGGTGCGTGCGGACGGCGGGATGTTCAGCTCGCGCAATTTCGTCAGCGTGAGTTCATCGATGAAGCTGCGCGGCTTCAGCACGGCGAATGCGGCGGGATTGAGCGGGCCCTCCTGCGGCACAGTGACGGTGGTGACGGACAGCAGGCTCAAATACCACGCGCTGACAGTGCCTTCGCCGCTGCCGGTGACGTTGATCAGACCGTCGTCATCCACGGTGGCCACGCTTGCGTTGGTGACGTTGAACTTCGACCAGCGCGTCACGTCCTCGCTGTGACCGTCGCTGAACTTTGCGGTGACCTTGAGCTGCGCCGATTTGCCTGCCTGCGTGACGAGATGCGGATGCGACACATTCAGCGACACGATGCGCGGATCATCAGCCTTCGGCCCCGGCGCACCCGCCGCGATCCAGTCACCGATGGCCTTGTATTCCGGCGAATTCATCTCGAAGCGCTTGTCGCCCTTATCCGGCACCGCTTTGACGGCCTTCAGCAAAAACAAACTACGCGCCGGATCTTCCAGCGTCAGTCGGCGTCCGTTCGCGCTGCGCGTAATCGAAAGCCAGTCGCCCTCGTCATCGAAGCCGCGCAACGACAGTCGAAAACCGCCCTGCCCCGCCGCCGCACCATGACAAGCGCCCATCGCACAGCCGTAACGTGTGAGGATGGGTTGGATGGTGTTGCGGAAGGATGGTGCTTCGTCGGCGAGCGACGAAGTAGCGGCCAAGGCGGCAAAAAGAAGGCTGGAGATGCGCAGTTGCATGAATCGGGGGAGGAAATTAAGATGCCAGCATGAGCACGGTTTCAGAAATCGCCTTTGCTGCACGCGAGTTGCCTCTTGAGGAGCAGCGTGCGCTGCTTTCACGCCTGACTTCGCAGTTGAAGGCCGAGGAGTCTAAGTTGGGGGGCAAGCGCCGCGTCGCAGGACTGCATCGCGGCATGATCTGGATGTCGGACGACTTTAATGATCCGCTGCCGGATGAATTTTGGATGAGTGAAGATGCAGCCACCGGCCAGGACTCCACCGATAAAGCAAATTTTGAGAAGCCGAAGCCATGAGGCTGCTGCTGGACACACATGCGTTTATTTGGTGGGATGCCGATCCCGCCAAGTTGTCCGCCAAAGCTTATGACGCATGCATGAATGACTCGAACTCGCTGCACCTCAGCCTCGCGAGTGTCTGGGAGATGCAGATCAAAGTTCAATCTGGCAAACTGGAACTGCGGCTGCCGTTGGATGAATTGATTCGGATCAATCAAACTGAAAACGGACTGGTTTTGGAAACCATCGACCTGCCGGACATTCTCCAGCTCAACATGCTGCCGTTTCACCATCGCGATCCTTTCGACCGGATGATCATCGCGCAGACGATGCAGAGAGGGTTTCATGTCGTGACAGTGGATGGGGCGTTTGGGGCTTATGGCGTTCCTTTGTTTTGGTAACGAAAGGTAAGGGCACCTGCGCTCCGGTTCACGCAAACAGCTCCTTGATCGCCTGGGTGCCGAAATCGACGACGGGATAGGGGCGGCCCTGCGGGCCGGGGAGTTCGGTGTGGAGATCGACGCCGAGGGCTTGGTAGATGGTGGCGACGATTTCTTTCGGGGCGACGGGGCGCTCGGTGGGGTAGCCGCCGATGTCGTCGCTCTTGCCGACGACTTCGCCGCCTTTGATGCCGCCACCGGCGAAGTTCACGGTCCAGCAGTTTGGCCAATGGTCGCGACCGCCGGCTGGATTGATCTTCGGGGTGCGGCCGAATTCGGCGAGGCAGGTGACCATGGTGTCGTCGAGCATGCCGCGCTGGAAGAGGTCTTCGATAAGGGCGCTGTAGCCTTGGTCATACATGGGTGCGACGATGTCGCGCATGCCTTCGATGCTGGTGAAGGGCTTGGAGCCGTGGATGTCCCAGGTGATCTCGCCGAACACCGTGATGAAAGTGTTCACGGTGACGAAACGCACGCCGCGCTCGACGAGGCGGCGTGCGAGCAGGCAGCTCTGGCCGAAGCGGTTCAAACCGTAGCGTTCGCGCACTTTGAGCGGCTCCTTGGTGAGGTCGAAGGCCTCGCGGGCCTGCGTGCTGGTCATGATGCGGTAGGCGGCCTCGAAATTCGAGTCCATGAGCTTCGCCTGCTCGCTGTATTCGAAATTCCGCACGCTGCTGTCCACCAGCTCGCGCATTTCGCGGCGGCGTTCGAGACGCACCTCGCCGATTTCCTTTGGCGGCAGCAGATCAGGCACCTTGAAGTCCTTCACGGACGGGTCGGCGTTCAGCACGAAGGGATCGTAGGCTTTGCCGAGGAATCCGGCGTCTTGACCGTGCGGCATGTTGCCACCGGTGGGGCCCATCGACTCCGGCAGAATCACATGCGCGGGCAAATCGCTGCGGCGACCTCGCAGGAACTCCAAGGCACTGCCGACATGCGGTGTGTTCACGCCACCGGTGAAAAGACGGCCCGTCTGCATCATCTGATGTCCCGTGTCATGCACGGCGGCGGCGGTGTGGTAGCAGGAGCGGACGAGCGAGAATTTGTCCGCGATCTTCGCGTGCAGCGGCAGGATTTCCGAAATCTCGAAGGCGTTGCTCTTCGTGCGGATGGGTTTGAAGGGGCCGCGAATTTCGCTCGGTGCATCCGGTTTCATGTCCCAGAGATCCTGCTGGCTCGGGGCACCGAGGTTGAAGATCATGATGCAGGCCTTGTTGCTCTTCTTCGAGTCCACTTTGCCTTCCGCCTGTAATTTGGCGAAGCCGGGCATCGTCAGGCCGATGGCACTGAGCGTGCCTGCGGAGAGAAAATCGCGACGCGTGATGCCGTCGCAGTTGGTGATGGAGCCTTGGCCGGAGAACTTGAACATGGCGCGTGTGGGGGTTGAACTGCTCAATAATACGCTGCCGCAGGCGGAAACTGAATGGATGATGCCGCTTTTGAAGATGGGCCTTTCCGGCCCTTCATTATCTTCCGGTGAAACGTTCGGCCAAAGAAAGGGTTGTTCATTCGTGCTGTGATCGTGATAATCCCAGCCTCCCTCCTTCCCATGAAAACGCTCCTCATCGCCCTCAGCCTGTTTGCCGCTATCTCCCTGCATGCTCAGACCGCCCCCGCGCAAGCCCCCACCGGGCAGGGCGGGCAACAGCAGGAGCAGACCACTCGAGATGGTCTGTGGGACGGGCGGCTGACGGGCGGCAACTACATTGTGCGGTGCAACTCGATCATCGCCCTGTCCAAGCACGAGTACATATCCGACGGCATCGCCCGCGTGGTGGAGGTCAATTTGACGCTGAACTCCGCGCAGATCGTGCGCTTCTACTTCCTGGAGGCGGCGAAGGTGGAGGGCGGCAGCATGGTCAATGCGGGCCAGCAGGCGCTGGATCGCGCACGCGGCATGGCGGAGCAGGCGGCGGGACGGGTCTCATCCACGCTGACTGAGCCAAAGGTGGTGAAAAATTATCCGAGCTCCACTCATGCGCACACGATTGAATTTGTACTGAAGGAAGAGGCCAAGCTGAACTCGCTGTTCAACAGCCTGGAGCGTTCGTTCAGATCCGGGCAGGGGCGGGTGTGGACGGAATGATGTGAAGAGCGGACGAGGGCGTCCGCGCTCCCGCCCATCAGACGTTGAAGCGCCACTCGACGACGTCGCCGTCGCGCATGACGTATTCCTTGCCTTCGATGCGCCATTTACCCTTCTCCCGCGCCTTGGCATTGGAGCCGAGTTCGACGAGGTCGTTGTAGTGGACGATCTCACCGGCGATGAAACCGCGCTCGAAGTCGCCATGGATGACGCCAGCGGCCTGCGGGGCTTTCATACCCTTCACGATGGTCCAGGCACGGGTTTCCTTTTCACCAGTCGTGAGATAGGTCTGGAGGCCGAGGAGGGCATAGACGCCTTTGATGAAAAGGGAAACGCCGCTGTCCTCGATGCCGATGTCGGAGAGGTAGGCTTTAGCGTCCTCGTCAGAGAGATCGGTCAGTTCGCTTTCAATGGCGGCACTGACGACGACGGCACTGGCCTCATGCGCGTG
Organism: Prosthecobacter sp.; assembly: GCA_041688535.1. Taxonomy (GTDB): domain Bacteria; phylum Verrucomicrobiota; class Verrucomicrobiia; order Verrucomicrobiales; family Verrucomicrobiaceae; genus Prosthecobacter. Next base: position 7,416 of record JBDNIB010000412.1, on the reverse strand, counting down.
CTTCACATATTCGCGCACTTTGCCGACGAAGACGTGAGCGTCGGGAGCCTGCGTGGCGGCGGCGAGATCGGACTCGGCGACGTTGCAGGCGAAGATGCAGGGCTTGGAGCTGAGGAGGAAGAAGCTCTTGAGCATTTTGCGCTCGTCCTCGGTGCAGTCGAGCGTGACGGCGGGCTTACCGGCGTCGAAATGCGGGATCAGGCGCTCGCAGAGGGCGATTTCGGCCTTCGCCTCCTTGTCGCCACTCCGGGCCTTCTTTTCGCTCTTGTCCTTGCGGCGCTGGATGGCGTCCATGTCGGCGAGGATCAACTCAGTGTTGATGACCTCAATGTCGCGCACGGGATCAATGCTGCCGCTGACGTGGGTGATGTCGCCGTCTTCAAAGCAGCGCACGACATGCACGATGGCATCGACCTCACGGATATGGCTGAGGAATTTATTGCCCAAGCCCTCGCCCTGGCTCGCGCCTTTGACCAGACCGGCGATGTCCACAAACTCGATGGCCGCAGGGATAAGTTTCGAGGAGCCGGAGAGCTTCGAGAGCACGGCAAGACGTTCATCCGGCACGGTCACGACGCCGGTGTTCGGCTCGATGGTGCAGAATGGATAGTTCGCTGCCTCCGCCTTGCGGGTGCGGGTGACAGCATTGAATAGGGTGGATTTGCCAACGTTCGGAAGGCCAACGATACCGGCTCTGAGCATAAGGGCGCGAGAGTAGGGCGGAATGAGCCATGAGCAAGCAGCGAGCGCGGTTCAGTTCAGGCAGTTTTCAAACCTGGCACCTGAAACCTGGCAATCCGGGGCGCATGCAAAGCCCCGGGGTCAGCCTGAAAACCTTGTCCAAGGCTTTTTGTTAGGCGGTTGCTGCCTGACCTTGACCCAGGCTCCTGCCCCGAACGGCGCAGGTCGGCTATGGAGGTGGCTATTGCGTGACTGACCACGTAGCGTGGCCGATGCCCCAGTCTAGAAGCCAGCAGTTCTCCGCCCTGAGTGATCAATTCGCGACCCGCCGTGTTGCGATCCTCGATGCCTGGCGCAAGGCCGATCGCGCTGATCCCGATCAGACCACCGGGAGATCGCTCACCGTCAGTCAATTCTTCGACCATATACCGGAGATACTCGACGCCTTCGAATACCGTTTGCGCTCGCACCCGGACGGTATGGACGCGCAGACTGCGGATGGCGACAAAAAGGAAGAAGGGGTCAAGCATGGCCTGCACCGCTGGCAGCAGGGCTACCGCCTGCGGGAACTCATCAATGAATGCGGGCACCTCCAACTCAGCCTGTTTGAAGAGTTGGAGAACATCGCCCTAGAAGACCCCGAGTTTGAACGCGCAACCCTGGTCGAGGCGAACCGCCAGATCATGGCGCTCGTCAATAACACGATCAGCGAAAGCGCCGGCCAATACGAACGCATGCAGCAGGCGGAGTCCGCTGGGCATGTCGGTGATCTCATGGGCGCACTCGCCAGCGTCAATGAGATCGAGAGACGCCGCTCCACTCTGATCCATCAGGCCGTCCACGACCTGACCAGCGACGTCGTGGGTGTCAGCCTCGCGGCCACGCTCTTGGGCCGGACGGAAATTGCCGAAGCCGACCGGGTAGAGTTCGCGGCCATGTTGCAGCGGGGCGTATCCGGACTCAGTGGTATGCTAGGCGATCTAATGGAACTGGCGCGGCTCGGGGCCGGCCAGGAAAAACGGCGCATCGCCCCGTTCGATGCCGCGGCCCTGCTCGAAGAACGGTGCAACCGTAACGAACCCTTTGCCCAAGAACGTCAGTTGTTTCTCGATGTAGAGGGACCGGTCCAGATGGAAGTGGAAGGCGATGCCGACAAGGTCGGGCGTCTGTTGCAAAATCTGCTGATGAATGCGCTCAAATACACTTCCACCGGTGGGGTCAGCGTGAGTTGGGGCGAGGAGAAGGAAAACTGGTGGCTGATGGTCAAGGATACCGGCCCCGGCCTTCACTCCAGAGCCAGCGCACCTTTGGTAACCGGATTGCAAGAGGCCACCGCCAGCGCCAAGCAGGCCGACGAAAAATCCACCACCTTCAAAGGCGAGGCTTCGCATGTCCTAGCGGCACCCTTGGACGCTACCAACAAGTCGCACCCGCCCAAACACCAGCCCGGCGAGGGCATCGGGCTTTCCATCGTGAAACGCCTGTGCGAGTTGCTAGATGCGAGCTTGGAAATCGCCAGTTCGGCAGAAACTGGAACGACCTTCCGCGTTGTGTTTCCACGCCGTTATCGCAACGCACCTCAAGCTCCCTCGCAATGAATTGATCACCGATCACAGAACGGCTGGAGAAATGAGTAAGGCGGCGTTGCGCCTTTGCGGCACATCGGCGAGACTCCGCGCCCTTTTTCGGCCAACCCATGTCTTTTGAACTTCTCGCCACCGATCCATCGTCCCAAGCCCGTCGTGGGCGGCTGACGACGCCGCATGGGGTGGTGGAGACGCCGGTGTTCATGCCGGTGGGCACGCAGGGCACGGTGAAGGCGATGCATCCCGATGAATTGCGGGCGCTGAACTCGCAGATCATCCTGGGGAACACGTATCACCTGTTTGTGCGGCCAGGAATGGAGATCATGAAGGAAGCGGGCGGGCTGCATGCCTTCGCGAACTGGGACCGGCCGATTTTGACCGACAGCGGCGGTTTCCAGGTGTTCTCGCTGGCAAAACTGCGGAAAATCAAAGAAGAGGGCTGCCACTTTCAAAACCACCTCGACGGCACACCGATGTTCATCGGGCCGGAGACGTCGATGGAGATCCAGGCGGTGCTGGGATCGGACATCGCGATGCTGTTTGATGAATGCACGCCGTATCCGTGTGAGGCGAAGGAAGCCGAGAAGAGTCTCGATTTGACCCTGCGCTGGGCGAAACGCTGTCGGACGTGGATTGATGAACACCAGCCGCAAACCGGCGGCGGCGCGCAGCAGCATTTCGGCATCGTGCAGGGCAGTGTGTATAAGGAGCTGCGGGAGAAATCGGCCCGCGAACTGGTGGCGATGGGTTTTGACGGCTACGCCATCGGTGGGCTGAGCGTGGGGGAGCCGGAGGAGGACATGATGCGCATCGCGGAGTGGACCTGCCCGCATTTGCCGATGAACCAGGCCCGCTACGCGATGGGCCTGGGCACGCCGCCGCAGGTGATCGAGCTGATCGCCCGTGGGATTGACATGTTTGACTGCGTTTTGCCCACGCGGCTGGCGCGCAATGGCACCGCCTTCACGCATGAGGGCATGATGAACCTGCGCAATGCCTGCTACGCGAAGGATTTCCGCCCCATCGCCGTGGACACACATCCCCTCTGCCAGGGCTTTTCGCGGGCCTACATCCGCCATTTGGTGCAGGCCCAGGAGATTCTGGGTTTGCGGTTGATTTCTCTGCATAACCTGCATTTCTACGCGTCCCTCACGTCCAGGGCACGTCAAGCGATCGAACAGGGTTGTTTCGCCGAGTTCCGGGCAGAGGTCGTCGCGAAATACAAGAACCCCTCCGCAGCCTCCGAATCATGACCTTCCCATCCCTCGAAAACGCTCTCCTCCTGGCTCAGGCCGCACCCGCCGCAGGCGGTAATGGCGGCATCCTCGGCAGCCCCATGATACTGCCGATCCTGATGATCGTGGTGATGTACTTCATCATCTTCCGCCCGCAGCAGAAGCGCATGAAGGAGCACCAGAAGCTGATCGCCAGCGTGCAGGTGAGCGACCATGTCATCATGGAAAGCGGCGTGCATGGCATCATCACCAGCGTCAAGGACCGCACGGTCATGGTCAAGATCGCCGACAATGTCAAAGTCGAGTACGAGCGCAGCAAGATCGCCGCTGTGACGAAAAAGTCCGATGTCGTGGAAGCGACTGCGGTTTGAACTGACCCCGCCTGATTTCTCAACCCACCAGCCTACCTGTCCATGAATCTGCTCGCCAGCGCCCTCCCCGGAGCCACCATCAATCCCTTCGCCACGTTTTTTGTCGGTGCCGCCATCCTGCTGATGCTGCTGGTTTACATCGGCACCGCCGTTGACAAGACCAAGCGCTGGGTGGGCACCCTGCTGACCGCGCTGACCGCGTTTTCCGCCATTTACACCGCCAAAACCATGGGCATCCAGCTCGGCATCGATCTGCGGGGCGGCAGTGAGTTCATCGTGCGGCTGGAGCCAAGCAAGGCGGCCGATGGCACGGAAAAAGCCGTCAGCAGCGCCGATGTGCAGCAGGCGATCGACATCCTACAGAACCGCCTCAGCCCCAGCGGTGAGAAAGATCTGACCCTACAGCCACAGGGCGATGACCGCATCGTCATCCAGATGCCGGGCATCTCTGACGCGGAGATCAAAGACGTGCGTGACAAGATTCAGCAGGTGGCCCACCTCGAGTTCCGCCGGGTGCATCCCGACAGCGCCGCCAAACTGGAGCAGATCAAGGCACGTGGCGGCATCAAGGAGCCCGGCTGGGCAGAAATGATTTATTCTCAAAAAGAGGACAACGCCGACAGCACGAATACGGCCTCCGAGCTCGTGCGTGACATGCCCGACCTGGAAGGGGACATCGTGGCCAATGCCTTCCGCACCGTGGATGCCGAGGGGAACAAGGTAGTGCTCGATCTGAACAGCACTGGGGCGAAGCGCTTCGACGAACTGGCCGCCATTCACTTCGAGAAGAGGATGGCGATCATCGTGGACGGCAAGATCCACTCTGCACCCACACTAAACGCCCGACAATATGGCGGCCGGGCGGAAATCTCCGGCGGCTCAAAGGGCTTCACGGAAAAAGAGGCCGAAACGCTGGCCACGCTGCTGAACAATCCGCTGAAAAATCCAATGAAGATTCTCTCCGAAAGCTCCGTGTCTTCGGCCTATGGCAAGTCCTCCATTAACCAGGGCAAGTGGGTGCTGGTGACCGGGCTGATCATCACCACGATCTTCATGCTCTTCGTTTATCGCCTCGCCGGCATCGTGGCGATCATCGGCTTGTTGATCAACCTTTCCATCCTGTTCGGGGCCATGTCTCTATTCGGCTTCACACTCACCATGCCGGGCATCGCGGGCATCGTGCTGACCATCGGCATGGCCGTGGATGCCAACGTGCTCATTTACGAGCGACTGCGAGAGGAAATGGAGGCAGGCAAGACTTTCACCGGTGCCCTTGAGGCCGCCTATGAGAAAGCCTTCACCGCCATCGCCGACTCGAACGTCACTACGCTCATCGCCGCCATCATCCTAGTGGTCATCTCCGGTGGCCTCGTGAAGGGCTTCGCCGTCACGCTCATGATCGGTCTGCTGTCCTCAATGGTGGGAGCACTGATCGTGACACGCGTGATCTTCATGTGGGGAATCGACAAAAACATTCTCACCACCCTGAAAACCACGCGCATCTTCCCCGACAAGGTGTTCGACATCCTGAGCGTGGCCCCGAAGTTCATCGTTGGCTCCCTGATCGTCTCGGCCATTTCCTGGGGCATGATGGGGTACAAAGGCGCAGACAGCTTTGGCATTGATTTCCGTGGTGGTTCCCGTGTGGACGTGTCGCTCCAGGACGGCAAGAACATCCCGGATGCGGACTTCAACGCGCTGCTCAAGACGCTCAAGCAACCGGACGGCAAGGCCCTCGGCACCTACTACATCCAGCGCAAGAGCGACCCCACTGGCGGACAGAACGTGAGCATCCGTTGCGAAGAAAAAAGCGGCACGGTGATCCAGGATGCCATCGCCTCGAAATGGAAAGACGACACCATCTCCGGCACCAGCATCGCCACCGTCGGCTCTCTCATCGGTTCTGAACTGGCCAAGACCTCCGCCCTGGCCCTCGCTTGCGCCTTGGTGGCCATTTTTGGCTACCTGCTGATGCGTTTCGAGCTCGCCTTCGCCATCGGTGCCATCGTCGCCGTGTTCCATGACGTGCTGATCGTGCCGGGCTTGTGCGTGCTGTTTGGTCAGGAACTAAGCGTCATCCACGTCGGTGCCCTGCTGGCGATCGCCGGTTACTCGATCAATGACACCATCATCGTCTTCGACCGCATTCGTGAAACGATCCAGCGCGGCACCGGCGGCAGCATGCGTGAGATGATGAACGAGGCCATCTGCAAAACGCTGAGCCGCACCATGCTGACCAGCTCCTCCACGCTCGCCCCCATGGTGGTACTGCTATTCCTTGGCAATCCGGCCATGCTCGAATTCGCCATGCCGATCACCATCGGTGTGCTGATCGGCACCTACTCCTCCATCTTCATCGCCTCGCCGTTCGTGCTATGGTACGCGAAGAAATCCGGCACCAGCCTGAAGCGCCAGGTGCTCGATGCACAGGTGGAGCAGCTCAAGGCCCAACAAGCCATCGCCGCCGCAGCCTCCGGGGCCAAGAAATAATCTGCTTCACGGACAACTCTCAGACCTTGAACAGGGCGGGTGTTTTGCACCCGCCCTGTTTCGTGCAGGCGTGCAACGGGGCCAAACGCCAAGCACCACGAGTAAAATCCACCGCGCTGGGTCCGTCAGCGTTTGCGGCACACCCGCCAAACCTGCAATAACGCGGTTGCTGATCCGCCGTCCCCCGGCCAAATCTTCCATTGATGGACATCTTTGACGGTGTTCGTGGAAGCCTGCAAGGCTTCTGGAATACAGCCCAAGGGATGAACGAGGCACGAGCGATTCCCTGGGTTATCAAGCGATCCGCAAGGGGAAGCAAAGCGCAGGTGTCAGCGGAGCCCCAGAGCCGCCAGCAGCGACTGGGAGCGGTGCTAGTGAACCGGGCGTTCCAGCGCTGTTTGGGGTTTGCACGGACGTGCTACGCACGTTAACCCAGGGAATTGCTCGCCAAGCCTCGCTCATCCTGAGCTTTATTACCGAAGCCTTGCAGGCTTCAACCCTCCTGAACAGTTACCGTGGATGCACATCTTTGACGATGTCCCCGCACCATCCAAGAAACAAATGAGGCGGACACTTGCTGCCCGCCTCATTGGAATGGGAGATGGGAACGGAACAAGCCGTCCATCTTGGTTGCTCACTGCCCCGTGTTTGGCGGCGAGACCGGAGTAGCAGGCACCGCCGGCTTAACCTCTTCAGTGAGCGCTGGTGAAGTGCCTGGAGGCGCTCCGGGAGTAGTTCCAGCAGGAGCGGTGACACCACCCGTCGGGCCATTGGGATCATCCGGGGCGAGCGTGGTGAGAGCGGCCATGCCCGCGTCGTCCGCCTTCTTCTTGGCAGAGGCGTACTTGGCGGCGTTGGCCCTGGCCTTGGCGGCGGACTGGGCCAGATAAGTCTGGTAATCAGAACCGTTGTCGGTGATCGTCACCGGCGTGCCGATGGACGTGTGCTCATAGAGAATCGGTGCCATTTTCGACGGCAGGCGAATGCAGCCATGCGAGGCACGACGGCCAGGCTTGGATATCAGACCGATATGCATGCCCACACCGTCACCGG
>JBDNIB010000411.1:0-2646 GCA_041688535.1 Prosthecobacter sp. | reverse complement strand
TCTCTGCTGCTTTAACGTCGCGAAACGGCCATCATTAGCATTGCATGTGAGATTTCTGCGACTTACCAATCCCGCCACCATGATCCACAACGTCTATTTTTGGCTCAAAGCCGACACCACCCCCGCGCAGCGTTCCACGTTCGAGACGGAGCTGATGCACCTGCTTGAAATTGATTACCTGGTGCATGCCTTCGTCGGCAAGCCGGCGGACACGGAGAAGCGTCCGGTCACGGACCACTCCTTCAGCTACTCGCTGACGCTGCATTTCAAAAACATGCAGGATCATGAATTTTACCAGAAAGACTGCCCGAAGCACCTGCGCTTCGTTGACATGTGCAAGCCGCTCTGGGACCGTGTGAAGGTCTATGACAGCTCGCCGCTGCACTGACCTCATCCGCTCCCATGCCCTACACCTTCCCGCAATCCGCCGCACTCTTCGCCCGCGCCCAGAACAGCATCGCTGGGGGCATCAACAGCGGTATCCGCAAGATGGAGGTGCCGGTGCCTCTCTACTTCGATCACGGCAAAGGCTCGCGGCTCTTTGATGTCGATGGCAATGAGTACATCGACTTCCAGATCGGCCAGGGGGCGATCCTCTACGGCCACGCACCAGAAGGCATGGCCGATGCCATCGGCGCGCAGGCACACAAAGGCACGCACTGGGCCGCGCAGAGCGAGCTGGAGATCGACGTAGCCGAACGGCTGCAAAGCATGATCCCCGGCGCGGAACGGGTGCGTTTCAACAACAGTGCTACCGAGGTTGTACTCGCTGCGCTACGTCTGGCGCGTGCGCACACTGGCAGGCCGCTCGTGTTGAAATTTGAAGGCCACTACCACGGCTGGGCGGACGAAGGACTCGTCGGCTTCGCCCCACCGCCCGACAAATGGGGCACGGAGGACAATCCCACGCGCCTACATCCCAGCCAGGGCGTCATTCCCGAGGTGCTGGGCACCTTCGTCGTCGCCCGTTGGAACGATCCTGAGCATCTGCGCCAGCGCATCGCCGAACACCACGACCAAATCGCTGCGATCATCTTTGAACCCGTGCTCTGCAACACTGGCTGCATGCCGCCTGCGCCCGGCATGCTCTCGACCATTCGTGAATTGTGCGATGAAAACGGCATCGTCATGATCGCCGACGAAACGATCACCGGATTTCGCTTCGGTGCCGGTTGCGCACAGCAGCACTACGGCTTCACGCCCGATCTCACGATTCTTGGTAAAGCCATCGGCGGCGGCGTGCCGTTTGCTGCGCTCGCAGGCAAAGAAAAGATGTTCGCCAAGATCCTGAGTGGCGAAGTTGTCCATGCGGGCACTTTGAACGCGAATCCGCTCTGCCTCGCCGCTGCGAAATGGTGCCTCGATGAAGTCATCGCGCTTGGCGACAAGCATCCAGCGTGCATCATGCAACTCGGCGAGCAAATGATGGCCGGATTGAGCCAACTGGCCGCGCAGCACAACATCCCGCTTCAGCCCCAAGGCCCCGGCCTCGTCTTCCACGCCACCATGCTCAAACCCGGTGCGCCCACTGGCCTGATCACCAACTACCGCGACTACGCCCTCCGTCAGGACGCTCCACGCTGGGCACACCTGCGCCGCTGCCTCCTCGAAGAGGGCGTCCGCGCCATCGAACGCGGTCTGTGGTTCATCAGCCTCGCGCATACGCAGGCTGACATTGATGAGGCGCTGGCGCGAGCTGAGAAGGCGTTCGGACGGCATGCTACAGAGTGGGAGACGGCGTAACCCTCGGACACTGCGATGAGTTCCTCGCTCCCGTGGTGATGACAAATGAGGTTTTCTCGACTCACGTTCGATCACTCATCGTCGCGAGGAACTGATTTATTTAACTTTACCTTATTAACTCATTTGCGTTAGTCTCTGCCTATGGCTGACAACTCAAAAATTGAATGGACCGACGCCACCTGGAACCCCGTGCGCGGCTGCACCAAGGTGAGCGCAGGCTGTGCCCATTGCTACGCTGAAACCTTCGCTGAACGCTGGCGCGGCATCAGAGGTCATCCCTTTGAGTTTGGCTTCGACCTTCGCCTTGTGCCCGAGAAGCTTGCCGATCCACTCAAGTGGTCCACCCCTCGTCGCATCTTCGTCAACTCCATGAGCGACATGTTTCACGAAGACATTCCCGAAGACTACATCGCCAAGGTAGCTGCCGTCATGCGCATCGCGGATTGGCACACCTATCAGGTCCTCACCAAACGCCCCGCCCGCCTGGAGAAGCTCCTCAAAGGTCGCCTCCGCGAGGCAGCCGCTGCAAAACATATCTGGTGGGGCGTCACCGTCGAGAACCGGAAGCACGGTCTTCCGCGTGTGGACGCCCTCCGCCGCACCGGAGCCGCCATGAAATTCCTCTCCATCGAACCTCTTCTCGAAGACCTAGGTACCATCGACCTCACTGGCATCGACTGGGTGATTGTCGGTGGCGAGAGCGGTCCGGGTGCCCGTCCGCTTCAGCAAGAGTGGGTTACCTCCATCCAGCAGCAGTGCGAGCAAGAAGCCATTCCCTTCTTTTTTAAACAATGGGGCGGCGTACAAAAGAGCCGCTTCGGACGCGAGTTGAACGGACGCACCTACAGCGAGTTCCCAAAGACGGCGCGTCGTCCACTCCGCACGCCCGCCGACCGCCGCCGT